>JBHWOV010000062.1:0-5303 GCA_043424535.1 Aerococcaceae bacterium | reverse complement strand
GTCATGCCATTTCCTTCCTTTCATTTTGTTTAGTCACTTATATGATAAAGGAAATGCATGGCTTTTTGTATACACAAAAATAGTGCTGATGATTTCTCATCAACACTAAAAATTATAGAACCTAAATATCATTCTCACCTTTTTTCTATCTATATAATCATTCAATAACGAGTACTGGCATGCCTACTTCAACTAATTCATAGACTGTCCCCATCACGCTCGGTGGAGTATTAATACATCCAAGAGACCCTCCCATTAAATAAGCATCGCCCCCAAAATATGATTGCCAATTCGCATCATGTATTCCTTGCAATTGATCATCAAATGCAATCCAATAATCAACTGGTTGAACATAATCACGATTACGAGTGGGATCATAGCCAGTTAAATCTGTATTTTCTAATTTTTGCCATACTTGATAGGCACCTGGAATAGTATTCGCACCAATTTTACCGGACACAATAGGTGTATCAAGAACCAATTCTCCATCGATATAGATAAGCATCATTTGATGCGTGAGATCGACTTCAACATAGCTATTACCGATTGCTCCATTCAAACCATATCCATATCCTTCAATATGCGGTTCATATCGATACTCACCTGTTTCATATATCAAGGAGGCAATATGCTCAGCTTCTGTGAATCGATTTATATACCAGCCTAAGGTTCCTGGTTGGACAGTGACCGTCCCCTGATATGTGCTGTGAAATTGATGCGGTTGGAATAATTGAGCATATTCACGGTTCACTTCTAATATATAATCTTCAATGCTTTCAATATCTATAATCGGTTGTCCTTGTGCATCCAATGATACCCAGGAAGCGATCACTTCTTGAGGAATCGTCACTTCATTATTGTCAAACATCATTGTGATATTTGTCTGTTTCATTTCATTCAAATAATCCATTTGTGCTTGAATTTCATTACTGCCTTCTTTTACTTCAGGTTGAATATAGGCGTCCTCTAATGCTAGCACATGTTCATCAGATAGAAATTGCTGAGATAGCGCTCCTTTTAGCGAAGATATATTCATTTGATTGCCGTATGTTTCTGGAACAACAATCAATTGATTATCTTGTTCTTGAAGAAATGCATCTGTTGAAGGCTCTCGGTCATCATTTTGAATTGATAAGGCTTCCATTAGTCCGGCTACTAATTCATCATCCATTTCGATTAGATTATCAGAACGGACTCCTTTTTGATTAAACATTGCAATTGGCCAAGTGTAACGATTTTGTTGGGCCATTGTCTCATTTAAAACCGACGCTTCTGCTATTTCAGAACCTAATTGTCCTAATTCAATAAAGCCTAGAGATTCTCCACTTTCAGTCAAAGCTATTTCATAATTGTTTAAATCTTCATTAATTTTTTCAATAGCGGAATCAACTGTCTGACCAGCTACATTTGTTGAACCAATCATCGTATTTGCGAGAAAATGAGTACGATAATAAAACAGTCCGAACAAATATACGAGAATCAAACCCGTCATTAAAACGATGAACCACCAAACTTTTGGTAATTTCTTCTTGCCCCATTTCATCGTTTAACCCCCTCCATTATGGTTTCTTTATCACTCTCGTTTTGACGATTTTATCTATAAGATGCCCTTGCCCTTCTGTTACTATTAATAAAATAATATTGATTATTATCCAGACGATACTTCCAATAATTATTCCTACTGCTATGGGATTGAAATGAGATACAAAACTAAAAATTAGTGCAGAAATAATCATAAATACTGGAACCCACTTCAATATATTTCTGATGAAGATGCTAACTGTCCGTGATTTATCAGTGTGTAGTGTTAATTGAAGAAGTTGTTTCCCCAACGATCCATCCTTATTGAGGTCAAACCATATGTATAATATTAGCCATGGTATATATACGAGTAAAATCAGTAAAAAATGATTCCAAGACAATGCCAAATAGTCTCCAGCGATAAAACGAGAAGCGAGATTTATGATGAGTATAATAACAATTCCTGACAATAGACCAACATTCATCATTAACCAGTCGGTTAATATACTTGTCAATCGTAATTTAGTTGTTATTTGTTCTTGCATGATGGTCTCCTTTTTGTCCATATTATAATAATTATAGCCTGTTATGCAAGTTTATGCATAATATTTGAGTTGACAATTTATTACCTGTATAATTATTACGAATTCTAAATAATCAAGGAGGATATTATGGGCTTATTAGTTAATGGTAAATGGCAAGATAAATGGTATGATACAGATAGTACAGGGGGTCGTTTTATTCGTAAAGACTCTCAATTCCGAGATTGGATTACGAAAGATGGAAGCGAAGGTCCTGAAGGTCAAGCTGCTGTCCCTGCCGAAAAAGGTCGTTACCATATTTATTTATCTCTCGCATGTCCTTGGGCTAGTCGAGTTTATATGGTACGTCAATTAAAAGGTCTAGAGGATATGATTTCCATTTCAATCGTCAATCCTATCATGTTAGAACATGGTTGGACATTTGAAGATGCTGAAGGTGTCATCAAAGATCCTGTAATGGACGCTGACTATCTCCATCAAATTTATACAAGAGCAGAGCCTGATTATTCTGGACGTGTAACTGTTCCAGTATTATATGATTTAAAAGAAGATCGAATCATCAATAATGAATCATCTGATATTATTCGTATGCTAAACACTGCATTCGATGATTTAGGAGCTAAACCGGGTGATTTCTACCCTGAAGAATTACGTTCTGAAATCGACGCTATGAATGATTTAACTTATGATAATGTCAATAATGGCGTCTATAAAGCTGGTTTCGCTACAAAACAAGATGTTTATGAAGAAGAAATGACTAATGTATTTGATCATTTAGATAAATTAGAAGAAATATTAGAAGGTAAAGACTACCTCGTCGGTGATCAGTTGACTGAAGCTGACATTCGTCTCTTCACGACATTAGTTCGTTTTGACAGTGTGTATTATAGCCATTTCAAATGTAATCTCCGCCATTTATGGGATTATGAAAATTTATGGCGTTATACTCGTCAAATTTATCATTTACCTACTGTAAAAGAAACAGTAAATTTCGACCACATCAAAACACATTATTATGGCAGTCATCCAACGATTAATGCTAACTTAATCGTGCCAAAAGGTCCGATTATTGACTGGTCATTAGATCAATAATTGACTTCCAATTAATGGTAAACTTTTCTTTATTAATTAATTTGGCAAAGAGAAAAAGCCCTATTGATATAAAATCAATAGGGCTTTAATTTATGCTTGTTTCTTTCTTTTTCTAACACCTTTGTGAACGTCTAACAGAACAGGTAATATCATTGGTGTTCTTTGTGTACGATCAAATAAGAACGGTTTGATGGTTTCGATAACAATATCACGGATCATTCGTTCTGTGACATTATTGCCATTTTCATTTAAACCGCGATTAATCGCTGCTTTTAATTTTTGTTGCATTTCATTAATTAAATCTCCTGATTCACGCATATAAATAAAGCCACGTGACATAATATCAGGTCCACTAATTAATTGGTTTTTCTTGTAGTCAATTGTCGCTGTCACAATAACTAAACCATCCTCAGAAAGTTTTTTGCGGTCTCTAAGAACAATATTACCTACATCTCCAATACCACTTCCGTCAACATAGACATCTTCTGCATTGAAGTGTCCTGCATAGCGCGCAGAATCTTTTGTTAATGCGAGCATATCGCCATTTCTTAAAACAAATGTATTTTCTTCTGGTATTCCTACCATCTGAGCCAATTGAGCCTGGATATGGAGCATACGGTACTCACCATGGACTGGCATGAAATATTTTGGTTTTAATAAACGCATCATTAGTAGTTGTTCTTGTTGACTACCATGACCAGAAGTATGTATATTATTCAATTTACCATGAATTACTTCAGCGCCCGCTTCCGTTAATTGATTGACAACTCTATTAACACTCATCGTATTCCCTGGAATAGGTGAACTTGAGAAAATGACCGTATCATTTGGTTGAATCGTAATTTGACGATGTGTTCCATTTGCGATACGGCTTAAGGCTGCCATTGGTTCACCTTGAGAACCCGTACATAAAATAATAATTTCTTCTGCTGGATAGCGATTAATGTCTCGATTATCAATAATGACATCTTTGCCATGGTCATCAATATAACCTAATTCTCGCCCATTTTTAAATGCATTTTCCATACTGCGACCAAAGACGGCAATCTTACGTCCAGTACGTATCGCTGTTTCAACAACTTGTTGTAATCGCGACACATTGGATGCGAACGTAGCGAAGATAACGCGTCCTTCAATGCTTTGAATAATGTTGTTGATTGACTTACCAACCACTCGTTCTGACATTGTAAAGGTAGAGACTTCAGCATTCGTAGAATCTCCCATCATCAGTAGGACACCCTCGTCCCCTAATTTAGCCATTCGATGAATATTAGCAGGCTCCCCGACTGGTGTGAAGTCAAATTTATAGTCACCTGTAAAAATAATATTGCCATGTGGTGAATGGACAACAACACCATAAGCTTCAGGGATACTATGTGTTGTTCGATAAAAACTCACACTTAGCTTATCAAATTTAAGTTCTGTATCTTCGTTGTATTCTGTTAATTTAGCATCTCGTAATAAACCATGTTCTTGTAATTTATTACGAATCAATGAGCTAGCCAATGGATCAGCATAAATAGGAACATTCATTTGTTTAAGTAAATAAGGTATGCCCCCAATATGATCCTCATGTCCATGACTAATCACCAGTGCTTTAACTTTATCACGATTCTCCATTAGATAATGAAAATCATTGATTACATAGTCAACACCTAATAGCTCATCTTCCGGAAATAGGACACCACAGTCTAAAATAATAATCTCATCTTGAAATTGGACCCCATACATATTTTTTCCAACTTCTTCGAGACCACCGACTGCAAAGACGCCAACTTCATTATTTTTTAAATTTACTGCCATCTTAATATGTCAAAACCTTGTAGTCAGGATTTTTTTCTTGCTCATATTCTAAATGAGCACCTGTTAATTCTTGTATATATTCAATATTGTATGGTGTATTTTCTGATAGTTTTTGACGCACTTCCGCAACTGAGTCTGCTTCAATATATAAACTTTTTGTATTTTCTCGAAGTGGTGCATCTGTTTTTGATTCTTGATAATTCACTTTATAAATCATTTAATCTCTCCTTTAATATATTAATTTGAATGTTTTGTTATACAGGACTCCCTGCTTGTTCCTATATTTATTCAAATTTGAAATGAAAACATAGCTATTCTTATTTTTACACACTCTCAATTTCAAGT
>JBHWOV010000061.1:0-17785 GCA_043424535.1 Aerococcaceae bacterium | reverse complement strand
AACCATTACTTTAACTTCATAGTCATAATTTGACATAAAAGTACCCCCTACTCCGTGTCCGGATTTAGGGGGTCACATCAAAGTGAAGTATTGGAACGGTTTTGTTTCATTATTCATTATCTGCATCTGCTGGATTGTCTTCTTTTAATGTACGAGCAAGTTTTTTAATATAGTCACGTAAATCATCTTTGATTTCTGGATGTTTCAGTCCATATTCAATGCTCATTTCTAAAAAGCCAATTTTCGAACCAACATCATAACGTTTCCCGTCAAAGCGTTTAGCAAAGACGCGTTGTGTTTTATTTAATTGGTCAATCGCATCGGTCAACTGAATTTCACCGCCAGCGCCAGGTTCGAGTGTTTCCAAAATTGAAAAGATCTGAGGCGTCAGTAAATAACGCCCGATAATGGCCAAATTACTTGGTGCATCTTCAGGTTTTGGCTTTTCAACAAATTGGCGCACATTATAAATACCAGATTCTAATTCAGCTTCAGGATCAATGACGCCGTATTTATCGGTTTCGTCTTTTGGAACTTCCATGACCGCGATATTCGAAGCTGCCATTTCATCATACACATCAATGAGTTGTTTCGTCAGTGGGACATCACTTTCCATAATGTCATCCCCTAACATCACGACAAAAGGCTCATTGCCGACAAATGCTTTTGCTTGTAAGACTGCATGGCCAAGGCCTTTAGGATAAGGTTGACGCACGAAATATAAATTGACATCTGGTTGATCATGTAATATTTTTAGTAAATCTGTTTTACCTGCTGCTTCCAAATGTTGTTCCAATTCAATATTTGCATCGAAATGATCTTCGATCGGGCGTTTATTTTTTCCTGTGATAATTAAGACTTCTTCGATGCCGGAATTGACTGCCTCTTCAACGATAAATTGAATTGTTGGCTTATCAACAATCGGTAACATTTCTTTTGCCATTGCCTTTGTCGCAGGTAAAAAACGTGTACCTAGACCTGCGGCAGGAATGACAGCTTTTTTAACTTTTGACATTTAATCTCTCCCGTTCATAATTGAGTCATAGATAGATGCATAAGTTTGCGTAATCTCATCCCAATTAAATTGGGCACTTTCTTTCAATGCATTTTGTGATAATGTTTCATAATTAGCGTAAATATAGTCAATTGCCTGATTTAAGCCAATATAATCATTTTTATCGACACTGACACCAACATATTTATTGTCAAAATACCCATCAAATCCTTCGTTTTTCGTATAAATTAAAGGTAAACCTTGTGTCATTGCTTCAGCATAGACCAGTCCAAAGGTTTCAGGTGACGACAGAAGTGCGAAAATATCCATTTCTCGATAGAGTTGTAATATTTCATCTTTTGATTTGGGACCATGATAAATAACATGGTCGAAAGTTTCAAGTGCGTTAGCAATTTTTTCTTTATCTTTCGGTCCGACGATATGTAATTCAATCGGTCGATAATTTTCATGATATAATTGCGTCATTTCAGCAAGTGGGACCAATCGCTTATATGTTTTTAATCGCCCAACAGCAATAATCCTCAGTGGACTATGCAATCGAGGGAGTTTTTGTACATAGCGATGTTGGTGCCAATATTCATGAATACCATTCGGTATAACGATGGATTTTTCTAATAGCGCTGTCTGATATTTAGCAGGCACATATTTGCTTGTCACATGATTCAGGGTATTCGATGAAAGATAAACAATTTTACTCGCATTCCTTAAAATATCGACGCCAGTCTTTCTCATCCAAGGCATTTTTTCAAAAAATGTGGATACTTCCATTGAACGGACAGCGACCATATAAGGTGTGCCATATTTTTTGTGTAATTGGTAAGCTAACCAACCATTAGAAAATAGCGAGTGGGCATGAATCAGCTGATATTTCTCAGGATTGTATCGTTTCAATAAATCATTTAATATTTTGCGATGTTTACTGATGAAGATGATGCGATCCCACTGATTAAAGCAACGGCTAATCGTCACATGATCTTCCATTTCTACTTGTATTTGATCCTCAGGGTATTGATAAGATATTGGGACATATACATGATAGGGAATGCCTAATTTAGTCTGATAACGATACATTTCATTATAGAGACGTGTCGTCGAAAAATATGAATTGATATGTAAAATATTCATGATCTATCTCTTTCCTGTCTATTCATTATTTTCTAATTGCTCGATACGCGTCTCTAGAGATTCGATTTGTTGTTCGAGTGATTCTGCTCGATCCTCATAAGTTATAGAAGTATCATTATCAGGGAATAAAAATGTTGTAATCAAATACAAACCTAAAAATAACAGAACAATAATTATCAATAAAGAAGGCCAACCACCGCGATCAACACGACGGTCCACTTCATTTAACTGCTTCTGAATCTCTTCTTCGATTTGTTTTGAATAATTATTATTTTTATTGTTCATGTCAAACTCCTCAAATAGCGTTTAGAAGGCCCATTCTCCATTTCTGAAAATCGGAACAATTTCGCCTTGTTTTGTAATTCCGTCAATATTCATCTCACCATTACCAACCATAAAGTCGACATGTACATCACTACGATTTAAGCCACGTTCATTTAATTCATCTTGTGACATTTTAGCACCATCTTTAACTGATGTTGCGTAAGCTTGGCCAATCGCTAAGTGATTGGATGCATTCTCATCGAATAATGTATTAAAGAAAATGATATTTGATTGTGAAATAGGGGATTGATGCGGAACGAGCGCAACTTCTCCTAATTGTTTAGCCCCATCATTGTCATTGATTAAACGTAATAAAGTTTCTTCGCCTTCTTTGGCAGTTGCCTTCGTGATTTTTCCGTCTTCAAAATGGAAAGTCATTTCATCAATGACTACACCACCATAGCTTAAAGGTTTAGAACTGGTGATGACACCTTCAGCACGATGCGCATCCGGAGCAGTGAAGACTTCTTCTGTTGGCATATTCGCAATGAAAGCTTCACCATTTTGGTTAAGACTACCCGCTGACTCCCAAATATGGTCTTCTGGTAAACCTAATTTTAAGTCTGTACCTGGACCAGTGTAATGTAAATAATCGAATTGTTGTTCATTTAAGAATTTTGCTTTTTCTTGTAATCGTGCTTCATGTTCGTCCCAAGCTTTTACAGGGTCTTCTTCATAGACGCGGGTTGTTTTGAAAATTTGATCCCATAATGCATCTACAGCTTCTTCTTCATTTAAGTCTGGGAATACTAATTGAGCCCAAGCTTTTCCTGCGCCTGCAGCAACAAGCCAGCTGACAACATTCGCTTGTGTAGCTAAGCGCTCTTCTTTGAATGCTTTAGAGGCAGCGCGTTGCGACTGACTAATTTTCTCTGGGTCGATGCCTTTTAATGCATTCGGGTCAGATGAGCGTAATGATAGTTTCTTCGTTCTTTTATCCATTAAATCTTGTGACTCATCAATACGATATTGTGGAATATCCGTCAATGTTTCGATGGATTGGCCGTCATAGTGTAGACGAGATAATTGGTCATCTTGATATTTAACAATGACTTTTTTTGCGCCTGCTTCATAGGCTTCTTTTGTAATTAAATGAACTAAAGGTGCGATTTCGATATCCGCTGAGATTTGTAAATAATCATCGGATTGAATTCCTAGCCCTTTATGAACGAGTAAATGTGCATATTTTTCTAATAAATGGTCAAAATTTTCTAGCATAAATTGCCTGCTTTCTAATTGTCTAAAGTAATATTGTTAGGCATTTTGGAAATAATCTGCCAATTGATTAGCATAACGTTTTAAATTTTCGATATCTTCAGGCTCGTCTGGTGCCATATTGATTTTACAATTATCGCCAACCCGAGCTGCGCCTGCTTTGATGAATTGTTCTTCGAAATCATCGACAGCTGTCGCAAATTTTGGATAGAAGTCATCACCTGATCCGAATGTACCAAATGCTTTGCCATTTAAATCCATTTCCGGAATAGCATCGTAATAGTCGAGCATTTCATCTGGGATTTCAGCGTCTGTTCCATAGGTATAAGAACCAATGAGGACAATGTCATAGTCTAATAAATCCTCAGGATCTGCGTCCATTGCTTCATATACGGTGACAGGAATGTCACGTGATTCTAACTCTGCAGCAATGATTTCTGCACATTCTTGGGTATTTCCTGTTAAGCTACCGTAAATAATTAAAGCTTGTACCATAATAACCTCCTATAATTAATAATGTCCGATTCTTACTAATTATATCAGATATGCATAAGGGTTTCATCAAAAATTGGGACATGGTCGAATAGGGAATCATAGATATTTTACCTATTTCACATAATTGAAACGTTCGAAGTGTGCGTTTTTGTGGTATACTTAACTAATCATAAAAGAGGAGTGAGCCTATTGACTATTCTAGTAACCGGTGGGGCAGGATATATTGGCAGCCACACTGTAATCGAATTGATTCAAAGCGGTTATGATGTTGTAATTGTCGATAATTTTTCTAATAGTCACCCTGAAGTTATTCAACGAATTGAGAAAATAACCAATCAGACCATTAAATATTATACAAACGACATTATGGATCGCGATGCAATGCGTCGAATTTTTGAAGAAAATACTATTTCAGCAGTGATTCATTTTGCAGCGTATAAAGCAGTAGGTGAATCGGTGGAGCAACCCTTAAAATATTATGACAATAATGTTTCTGGAACGATTGCTTTGCTTGAAGTCATGCAAGAATTTGATGTAAAAACAATTGTATTCAGTTCATCTGCGACGGTATATGGTGCGGACAATCCATCTCCATTAACAGAAGAAATGCCGATCAATGATGCAAGTAATCCATATGGCTATACCAAAATTGTCAATGAACATATGTTGAAAGATTTAGCGCATTCTGATCCAGAGTGGTCTGTTGTTCTATTACGTTATTTTAATCCGATTAGTGCGCATGAATCAGGAACGATCGGGGAAGATCCGAATGGCATTCCTAATAATTTAATGCCATATATTACGCAAGTGGCCGTGGGGAAATTAGATCAAGTGAGTGTCTTCGGTGATGACTATGACACACCCGATGGAACAGGTGTTAGAGATTATATTCATGTTGTCGATTTGGCAAAAGGACATGTGAAAGCAGTCGATCAAGCACTTTCAGCGCCACAATTATATATTTATAATTTAGGTACGGGTCAAGGATACAGTGTATTAGACCTTATTCGGACTTTTAGTGAAACCAATGAAGTCGCTGTACCTTATCAAATAACAGAGCGTAGAGAAGGAGATATTGCGGTGTGTTATGCTGACCCTGCTAAGGCTCAACGAGAATTAGGCTGGACTGCAGAGAAGACACTCGTTGATATGTGCCGTGACAGTTGGCGCTGGCAACAAAATAATCCTAATGGCTATCAGGTAGGAAATATGAATGGCTAGAAAAACGAATAAATATTTAATGAAAAGCGGATACTATCAGGAACAAAGAAAAAAACATTCCGTATTAAAAGGAATGATCGGTCTTCTTTTTCTTTTTATTATTATTATTCTGTTTTATTTTTTAGCCCAAGCAAAAATAACAACGATTGAAACAAGTTATCAATCGATTTATCGTCCGACCATTCAAGGCGCGGAGGAATCTACCGATGAAAACAAGGATATAGTATCCTATTTAGTGGTAGCGATTGGTGAAGAAGAACAAGATACAAATTTTGTTTCACGAGTAAAATATTTAGAACATTTTTCTATTCGTCCAACGGATCAACAAATGGTACGATTTCAGATTCCGCCACAAACAGTACCGAGTTGGGATAAGGATAGCTTACCACTGAGCCATCTTTATACAGAACAAGGTTTACCCAGTGTGATTCAACGCACAGAGGAGATCATGGCTGTCGATTATGATTATGTAGTCGCCATTCATTTGCCTTTTTTACGTCCTTTAATTGATGAAATCGGTGAAATACCTGTACAATTTGACGAAAGTTTGACTTTTGGGGAACAACAATTTGAAGCAAATCAAATAAATTGGTTGAATGGCCAACAAGTCGAACAACTCCTACAAACGGCTAGATATGAACATCGTAGAGAATATCCATCCATGATTCAGAGTGTACTGAATGGCCTGATGAGTGAGATGTTCAATTTACAAAATGCATTAAATCTTGATAATTATTTTGACATTGCAGAAAACAGTATTCAAACAGATCAGCCATTTGAAGTATTTCGATCCTACTATTTAAATCGAGATAAAGAATGGTCAGAAAATATTACCGAAATAGACTTAGAACAACGAACTTTTCAAAATGAATATGGTGCAGTGGTAGAAATTAATCCAAGTACTCTAGACTTAATCCATCAATTATCGAATTAGCATTAAAAATGATGGATAATGAACTTAAAGAAAGTAAGGATGACCTAATTACATGAAAAAATTATTCACAAATAAAAACGGTCAATTCAGTTGGTTGAAATTACTCCGTAATATTTTAGTGTTAATGATTTTGGTAGCGGCTGGTTTTAGTGGCAAAGTTTACCGAGATATTCAAACAACTTTAAATCACGTTGCTTCAGATGTTGAAGTGACTGAATTGCGTGAAGACAAAGTGGATATCAAAAAGGGTGAGCCATTAAATGTTTTGTTAATCGGAACAGATGGCAATAATCTAGAGAGAACCGAAGAAGAAGGATTTGTGAGTCGCTCAGATACCTTAATGTTAATCAATTTGAATCCTGCTAATCGTCAAACCCAAGTCTTAAGTATTCCTCGAGATAGTTTGGCGATGGTTGAGGGAGAACCAGATAAAATTAATCATGCCTATGCATATGGTCAAGAAGAATTAACGATTGAAACGGTGCAAGATTTTCTTCAAGTACCCATCGATTACTATGCGACGGTTGATATGTCCGGTTTAGAAGAGCTAATTAATGCAATCGGTGGTATCGAAGTGACGAGTCCTTTAACATTTGAGTATCGTGGTACCGGATTTAAGAAAGGCGAAACACGTGAAGTTAACGGAGTTAAAGCGATGAATTTTGCACGGATGCGTTATGACGATCCCGAAGGTGAAGTTGGCCGACAAAATCGCCAAAAAATTGTCATTAAAGCAATTGTCGATAAGATTTTAAGTCCCGAAGGTATGGCTAGAATTCCTAGTATTTTAGAAGTCGTGAATAAGAATGTCCGAACTAATCTTAATCCAAGTTTGGCACTCAGTATTTATCAGTCATATATACCGGCATTGGACAATATTAATTCTGTTAAATTTGAAAGTATGGAAGAAATTTATATTGATGATGTATTTTATTTCCATATTCCTCTCAATGAAAGAATTCGAGTCGCTAATGTATTTAGACATCAGTCTGCCTTACCGCCTGTTAATGTGGCACAATTAGAAGATCCACTAGATGGAGAAAGTGATAATCCTGATGTGAAGACATTGGCAGTTGTGATTAATCAATATCCAAGTGGAGTGAGTGCAGAAGAGTTGGATGAGATTATGAATCGTCAAGAAGAAATTCAAACGATTCGGTCGAATGCAGCAGGTGCGCCGGCACAAGAGCCATTCGTACCAAGAAGTTCTTCGACGAATAATCAACAATATGCTCCTGCAAATTCGCAAGCGCCTGCTAGTCCTCCGACAAGTCAATCGGAGACGCCGGTTTATGAAGAGAGTACCGTTCCAACCAATCCGGCTCTTGTTGAACCGCCAGCGACCTCACAACCCGTTGAGGAGATTCCTGTCGAACAACCAACAGGTGAAGGAACAGGAACCGATTCACCAGCATACTAATGAATGCCTTCGGGCATTCATTTTGCGTTAATCCGCAATTAGAAAGGAGACCTTAATATGCTAGAAAAAGATGGAATGTCTTATTCTCCAATGCGAGTGCTACATATTATGAGTGGTTTTGGAGGAGGTATTTCGAGCTTTATTATGAATAAAGCGAAAGAAATGTCTAAGTTCAATATTATATTTGATGTGGTCACTTATGATGAATGTTCGCCCGCCTTTATCGAGGCAATCGGCACAACAGGCGGATCTGTTTATTTATTATCCAATCCTAAAACCACAGATTGGAAAACATTCAAGGAAAGCTTTAAGAAACCTTTGGAAGATCATGATTATGATTTGGTTCAATGTCATATTGATGGCTACCGGGCATTAGCCTATTATTTTTTATTACCACGAGATTTAAGACAAAGATTTTATATTCACGCACACCAAAGTTATACGCCAGCGACGTCATTTATTGGACGAATGAAGCGAAAAATTGATCAAATCGTTAATCGATCCTTATCAAAAAGTTATTTAGGGTGTGGCTATGATGCCATTCAAGGTGTTTATGGCGAGGAAGTCCCGGTCAATGAGATGATGATGATACCGAATAGTATCGATCCGAAGCGTTTTTCAATGACTTCAGATGAACGTCAACAATTACGTCGTGATTTTCGAAAACAATACGGCTATGCTGAGACAGATTTAGTCGTTGTTCAAGCTTCGCGCTTTGAGAAAGTGAAGAATCATCAATTCACATTGGAACTAGCAACTTATTTAAAAGAAGAAGGCATTAAGATTCAATTTATTTTATTCGGTCATGGCAATTTGGAAGAAGAGATTAAACAAATGATTGCCGAACGTCAATTAGAAGATTATGTCCAATTGCATGAATATGAAAAGCAAATTGAACGTGTCTATGCAGGAGCAGATGTCCTTTTTCTACCATCACTTTATGAAGGATTACCGACCGTTGTTGTCGAAGCTCAAGCCGCAGGTATTCCGGTGGTGATGTCTGATACGATTACGGATGAAGTTGATTTAGACCTCGGCATGGTCAAATTTGTGTCTTTAGAGGCACCTTATATCGATTGGTATAGTGCAATTCAAGAGATGGCACAAGCAACATTGATTCCTCAAGATGAGCGAATTAATCATCTCGCTTATAATAATTTTACGAATCGTGCATCTGCAGTGATTTATGCACAATTCATTCATGGTGAACGAAATCACTACCTCATAAAGGAAGATAGTTAATGAAACGTTTTTTACAACGGCTCTTTGGATTTAGTTTAGGTCCCATTCTTGGTGCAGCTATCTCTTTAATCCAAGTGCCGATTTTGACTTATTATTTGTCAACAACAGAGTATGGAAAAGCAGGTCTTTTTCAAAATATGATTTTGATGATTCCGACTTTTATTTATATCGGGATTGATCAAGCCTATACACGAGAGTATCATCAAGCGACCGACCGACGGCGTTTAATGCAACAGGCAATGGTTATTCCAATGGGCGTTGGCTTATTGATGGTGGTATTATTTGTTCTATTTGATAATGCGATCTCGACCTTTTTATTCGGAACGGCTGACTATTATTATATTGTTTGGTTTGCGGCTGTTTGGATTTTAGCAACCATTATCGAACGTTTCGTCTTATTAACGATACGTATGGAAGAAAGAGCGCTAGAATATTCTCTGTTAACTTTCGCCTTAAAAGTAGGGACTTTCTTAGTTTCCTTATTCTTAATCTTTGCGGGGTGGACAGATTTTCGTGTGATCGTTTATGGATTGCTATTTGGACAATTGATTGTGGATATCGGGATGTTTTTCCGTTACCGCCATTTATTAGATCTCAGTGGCTTCCAATTTGACTGGCCATTGATCCGCTCAATGTTTTATTTTGGACTGCCTCTTATGATTGCGGGGGCAATGTCTTCCGTCCTAAATGGACTGGACCAGACATTTTTGAGAATTTATGGCAATTTTGTTGATAATGGAGTTTATTCTGTCGGATTACGGATCGCGGGAGTCATTGGTATTATTAAGACAGCATTCACTAGTTTCTGGGTGCCGACAGCGTATCGTTGGTATGAGGAAAAGAAAAGTATTAAACATTATAAATATATTAGTGACGTGATTTTATTATTGTTGACAATCTTGTTTTATGCGATTTTACTATTAAAAGAACCCGTTGGTTGGTTCCTAAGTTTCCAAGATCCGAATTACAATCAAGTAAAATATATTATCGGTCTACTTGTTTTCCCGCCAATCATGTATACTTTGTCTGAAACTACGACACTGGGCATCGTCTTTTCGAAGAAAACACATTATAATATTTATATTAGTTTCTTGACGATTATTCCCAATGTAGTGATTAATTACCTGTTAACACCTACTTTAGGATATAAAGGCGCGGCTTTAGCTTCGACGATTGCTTATATTATGTTCTACTTAGCGCGGACTTATTATTCGAAGAAGACAGGTTTTTATTTTGGTCAAAAGAAACAAATTATGGCTATTTTAGTGATGACATTTGCTGGAATCATCAATGCATTTGAAATCCCTTATATCGAATTGTTGACATTGGTATTAATGGGCTTGACCTTGATAATACAAATTCCAACAATCAAAACAACTTTTGAAATCAAAAATAATAGTCAAGATTGGGATTTCAATTAAGGAGGAGTTATGTATCTGTTAGTAATTATGATGGCTATGGCTGTCTTTCTCGGGACGGAAATTTTAGCGATTCCTTCACCCATTGCGCAGATTACTTTGTACCGGATATCCGTATTTGGTCTCATTGGCTTGACCGGCCTGCAATTGGTCATGAAACAGAATCATTTATATATTCATCCACATCGTGTGAGCACCTTTGCGGTAGGAGTATTTGGCTTTTGGTGGCTTTGGGCCGCTTTTTCTGGAGTTTGGGCCTTGGACAAGATGGCTTGGATGCAAAATATGTTTCTCTTAACCTTGGGGGTCAGTGCGATTATCTTAATTTATCTTCATATTCGCCGCTGGGAACATTTTAAATATTTAATGCTAGGCATTTGGTTCATGATGACACTCTTATTGATTTATGGTGTGATTGAAATAACATTTAATTTTTATCCACTGGCAGATTTATCCAAATTAGATAAATATGGAACATTCGATGCTAATCCATTGAGTCGAATTCCAGTGACAGTCTTTGAAAATCAAAATGATTATGCCACGATGTTATTGGCATATTTACCACTGAATATGATTTTCTTGCAAGAGTCTAAAAGAAATCCGTTAAAATTACTCTTCTTATTCTTTATTGTGATCAGTGTTTATTTAATTTATCGCACACAATCTCGTTTAGTATTTTTGAGTACAATCATCTTTTTTGGTGTTTATATCTTACAACAATTCAAATGGGATATTCCCCGTTCGAATATGCGGAAAATGATAGGCCTTGGTCTCATTTTAGTTGTCCTGGCCGTTCTCTTTGTCCCATCAATACGTAATAGTGTGGAGCGCCTAATGCTGTCAACTGGCATTTATGATTTAACAGGTGATGAAGTTCGTTTTAATCTTTGGCGCAATGGGATTTTATTTTTAGCACAAACCTTAGGACTAGGTGTGGGTGCCGGAAATATTGAATCATGGATGGCTATGGGAGGATTTTATTCGACAGAAAATATTGTCAATATCCACAATTGGTGGCTAGAAATTTTAGTCGCTTATGGTATTTTAGTATTTAGTTTGTATTGTGTGATGTATGGATTAATCATTCACCGCTTACATGTATTAAAACAAAACTTGCCAAAAGAACAACATATCATTAATCAATCATTGATTGCATTTCTAGTAGCGTATGCTTTTGCGAGTGTGACGAGCGCCAATAATATGCTGATTGAATGGCATTGGATATATTTTGGATTCATTATCTGTTATATCAAATTGGCTGAATTGCAAGTTTATCATCAAACGGAATCAGCTTCGATGAAGCGAAATTTCATTAAAAGGAGATCCTATGAGTATATTAACAATTATTAGTGAATTATGGCGTTTCTTCAAAGAACATTTTAAACGCTTATTAGTGTGGGGATTGATCGGAAGTTTAGTCGTTTTAGCTGCTCAATATGGCTTGAGTCAACTTAAAAATCCTGAAGACCAAGATGCTTATGAATATTTAAGTGAAGTATATAGTCAAGAACCGGCTGAATTTCAAGCGATTGTCACCCTTGAAGATGGAGATATCCTACAAAATTCCTATCTCTTTGATGAATACTTTACGACGCCTGAAGTCTTACAAGAAGTCGAAAATCGTACGGGCGTTGATTTAACACGTTGGTATGAAAGCGAACAATTGATGGGGATTGAAAAGAGCAGTCTCTTTAGGGGTGGGATTGCAGGTATTCGGAATACCTCATCTGGCGTTATTACATTTAGATTCTTAGTTGCTCCAACCGCTGAAGAAAACTTAAAAGTCGCGCAAGCTTATCGTGATATTTTAACGGATGAAGCTGTGCCATTTATGGAAAATCAAACTGCGACAATCATGGTTGAACCGGTAATTGACGAATTATTGGACTTAGAAACGACAACGGAAGTTCCAACACCGGAGACATTAGGTATTTATAGTGGTACCGGATTATTGACGACGATTATCTTTGCGATTGCAGGATTCATTCTCGGTATGATTATCGGCTTAATCTATTATTTTGTTCGCCGTCTATTCGCTGACGATATTCAATATGCCTTTGACTATACTTGGAATTATGATGATTTGCATCAAATGCTTAATCAAACACAATTAAGTGCAGAATCGGTTGACCAATTCATTCAGATGCCCGGACTCAATACGATTGTTATCGGTCAGGATCGTTTAGATGCAGAAGAGCCTGCAGTAGCATTTGCACGTTTAGCAGATACGGATGCGACGAAGGAAACTTTATCCGAAATCGTTTTATTTGTTGAATCAGGGAAAACATCGAAAGAATGGTTCCGTGAACAATATCAAGCAGCCAAACGATATGAATTACCGATTCGTATTGTGCATCAATATTAGGTGATCCGATGGAACAAAAACCTTTGATTTCAATTATTACACCGGTATATAATGCAGAAAAATTATTGCCCGATACCATTGAGAGTGTCTTGCAACAAACCTACACGGATTTTGAAATGATTTTGGTCAATGATCAAAGTACCGACAATAGCTTGGCTGTGCTCGAAGACTATGCAATGCAAGATTCCCGTATTAAATACATAACTTTAAAGGAAAATAGTGGGGCAGCTGTTGCTAGAAATACAGGTTTGGAACAGGCACAAGGTGATTATATCGCATTTATTGATAGTGATGATGTTTGGCATCCAGATAAATTAGCAAAACAACTAGCTTTCATGCAAGAAAATGATTATGTCTTTACATTCACAGATTTTGCTTTAATGGATGAGGATGGCAATATTACGAAAGAACAAACCGGTGTTCCTCGAGAAATTGATTATGCTGGCTTGTTGAAAAACACGACCATCGCTTGTTCAACGGTCATGATTGATCGCGCAACCATTGGTGATTTTAGAATGCCTTTAGTAAGAAAAGGACAAGATACTGCCACTTGGTTGATGCTGATGCGTGAACGTAAGATTAAAGCTCATGGTTTGCAAGAAGTGTTAAATTATTATCGTCAAGTACCTGGATCGATTTCAAGTAATCGTCTCGGTGCTTTGAAACGAACTTGGCATACTTACACGCAATTAGAAAAATTACCCTATCCTAAAGCATTGTATTATTTCGGACATTATGTCTGGAATGCGATTCGGAGAAGGTTGTAAAATAGGAAACCACCTCGTAATATCGAATTAAAATGCCGCTATGTCAAATAATATTGATTGATTTTTTGGCTCTATGTCAAATAATGTTGATGGAGCTTTTGACGACTGAAATATCAGTCGTCTTTTTTATGCACTTTTCTGTAAGTCATACTTTAGTCTGCCTCTTCCTCACTAAAGTATAAATATCCTGACTGCTTGATAGTAATAACGATTGCGTCCAACTTAGCGCCGAGTATTGCCATCAATGGCGGTAAGCATGCTTTGGCTATAGCTGTTGTCGCGATATCATCAGAAATTCTGAGTGATGATTTTTTCAGTAAATGGGTCCATGTATTAAAAATGAACACGTATGGTATTGTCGATTTTATTCATGGGATGCATGGGATGATCTCCTAATATTTTTTTTAGGTCTGCTCTACACTATTAAACAAACAAAAATTTCAATAAACGGAAATACCCATGCAAAACCTATGTCTGACACGCTTTCCAGTCTTCGACATGGGACTTTAATCGGATTTTGCGATAAAAGTATTAGGTGCGTCGATCATTTGCGCGTATGCAAGTAATAATACGACCACCCGTGTTAAACAATACTCCACAGTCCACGAATCGTGGTACGAGTCTTGATTATGTATGTGATTGTGTTTATGTTTATGGTTATGGTTTTGTGTATGTGTTTGTTTATGAATTTAATTATGTAATGTATTTGATTTTGTTTTTGTTTTTGATTCAGAAGAATCGTGTAGAGCATCATGATCAAAATCTGGAACTTCTTTGGAGGCGAGCTCTTCTTCAAAAAGTATTTGAATTTGTTGATCAAATGGCCGGCGTCCGTTGTAAAGGATGTCATAAATCATCGTTCTTGAATAGCCAATCAACTGCTCAAATTCGGGAATAGGGTAGTTAGAGAGATGCAAAATCAATTAAAGTTAAATTGATAAAAATATATTAGTTTTAGGAACAATAAGTAATTGTATTTTAAATCTTGTCCACTAAATTGGATAAAATAAAAAATTTACGATATTTTTTACATTTTGCGGAAATTTGGGTTATTTATATAGTGAGAGGAAAATTTTAAGTGGATTAAAAAAATGGTGCAGAGGGATTGAGTAGCTTGGAAAAGGATATTTTGTGGTGGCGGAATGTGTATCAGATATAGCGCTATAATGGTGTGGGACTTGGATGGGGGTGTCGAGGAAAGGGAAGGAATTTGGAGTGATGTTTAGGATTAAATTGAAAGGATAATATAATTTGTTTCAGTGTGAAAGGAGTGCGCAGATATCGTCTAAGGCGATATTCTAGAAAGTGATTTGGAATGATTAAATATCTGAAGTTTATATCGTGTATAGCGATAAAACGAACGAGAAAAAAAGCTTGTTTAATATGGGATATTTGTATCGGGTTGAAGGATAAAATGGTTTGTTATTTCAATTGAGTAGACCAATAGATAGATTTGTTATGTTTTTTACTTGTGGCGATTCATTTGATAATTCTTTATAGAGAAAGCCAGCGCTCAATGTGATGGCAAAAACCCATGGCTACATGAACTAAGAGCTGACCTTGTTTCATTGTAAATAATATATCAAGTGACTATTATATTATAAACAATGACAATAATAATTTAATTCACCTAAACACGTTTAATTCAATATTTACCATTCAGCTGTCTTTGCTTGATTAATTTTTTTAGGCATAAGATCTGAAGCAAACAATACAGCGAACACTTGTTCGCACCGATGGAACTTGATATAATTTTAATGAGAGTTAAGTGTCGAAATGATACAATAATAAATAGTATTTAGATAGGGGATGAAGCAATGACAAATTCTGTAAGTTCTACATCAGATAAGAAGTATACAATGGCTTCTTTTTTCGCTGGTGTTGGTGGAATTGAGCTAGGTTTTGAACAAACTGGCGAGTTCAGAGTTGTATATGCGAATGAGTTTGATAAGCATGCTCAGAAAACATATAAGGCAAATTTTCCGAATGTCACTTTAGATGAGAGAGATATTCATGATATCGATGATTCGGATGTGCCTGATAATGTTGATATCATTACAGGTGGCTTCCCTTGCCAAGCCTTCAGTATCGCAGGCTATCAAAAAGGATTTGAAGATGAACGTGGTGATTTGTTTTTTGAATTGTTGCGCATGATTACACATAAAAATCCGCGCGCAATTTTTATTGAAAATGTAAAAAATATGGTATCACATGACCATGGAAATACATTTAAAGTGATCCGAGAAGCACTTGTTACAAATGGCTATTATTTAAAATGGAAAGTCCTTAATACAAAAGATTATGGAAATATCCCTCAAAATAGGGAACGTATTTATATTGTTGGATTTAAGAGTGAAGCAGCGTATCAAGCTTTTGAGTTCCCGGAATCAATCCCATTAACGACCAGTCCGAGAGATGTTATTGATTTTAATGGTCAAAAAGATGAAGCTTATTCTTATAAAGAAGGGAAACAACCTTTTTACAAAACGTTAGAAGAGGGAATGACAGATCCTGATGCGATTTATCAATGGCGACGTCAATATGTTCGAAAAAATAAGTCTGGCGTCGTACCCACATTAACAGCGAACATGGGGACAGGTGGGCATAATGTGCCACTAATTTTAAGTCAACATGGCATTCGTAAATTGACACCGAGAGAAACTTTTAATGTACAAGGATTCCCTGAAAATTTTGTCTTACCGAATGAAATTTCACGAGGGCAATTATATAAGCAAGCTGGAAATAGTGTTTCAATACCTGTGGTGAAACGGATTGCTGAAAAAATTGCTGAAGCGCTAAAATATGAAGATGAATCTGAAAAATTGACCATGAAACCAGAAGCTCAATACAGTATTGTTTACACAGATATTTGGAGCCGATATATGGGGAAATCAGAACTCATTGATCAGGTGGACAGTCTAGATCAGATAAAAGCATTTGAAGAGAATAAAAATAATATGATTCATTTTATTGATGATGAAATTTATACAAAAATGATCAAAAAAGGCATGCGAGCAGATTTTTATACTGTCGTGAATTTATTACCGGAAGAAGTGGATAGAAAGGTCAGTTCAGATGAATGAGCGATTTTGGGATAAACAACGGTCGGACCAGCAGCAAAGATACATTGATTTATTACAAGTGATGGGTTCTTTATCGAAATTGTTTTCCGATAGTAAAAATCCATACTTATCTTACCGTATCCATGAAAATTTATTTTGTGAAGTGTTTGATGCGAATAATTTGTCGCGTGGTGATGTATCTTATGATGCGACCAAAGATGGCATTGGTATTGGATTAAAGACTTTTTTACAAAATAATGGGAATACATTTCAAAAAGTCGCAGAATTTAATGCGGACTCGCATCTTATTAGAGAACTAAAAAATGATGAGGAAATGGTCTACAAAATCGCAGAACTACGTAATAAGCGGCTGAATGTAACCAAAAATGCCACGAATGCAAAAGATGCCATTTATCATTTAATTACCCGAGATCAAGGTGTGATGAATGTCGTCGAAACCTCCATGGACAATATTGATATTAATAATATTCGAATTGCGAAAAAGCAAAGCCAAAATACCATTCATTTTTCAGATAAACAGAATGAATATTCATTCTCGAAGTCAAAAAACACACTCCTCAAGCGATTTAATACGAAAGATGAAATGATTATTCAACAATTTAAGATTGAAATTCTCGAAGATCCTTTTGCGATTCTGAGTCGCTTAGTTGAAGGAGAAGAAGTTGGCAGTACCATTGATAGCGAAGAAAAAACATTGGAATATATTATATTACCTCTTTATTCAATTAGAGATGGTGATGTTCCAATGCGATCCGGTTTAAATCAATGGAATGCTTCTGGGCGAACGCGTCATCCTTCTGAAGTTTATATCCCAATTCCAAGTTGGATACATCAAGCTTTCCCGAACTTCTTTACTTATAGTAAAACCTATTCTCCAGGTAAATCAGCTAAAGATTCACCCATTTTTGAAGTTGAATTACCGAATCAAAACGTCATGCAATGTAAGGTGGCTCAACAAGGCGGAAAAGCATTAATGTCTAATCCGAATAAAGAGTTAGGACAATGGATTTTACGAGAAGTTTTACAAGTGAAACCAGGCGAGATAGTGACCATGGACTTGTTAAATGAAGTTGGAATCGATAGTGTCAAATTAAGTAAAATAGATAATCATCACTATTTACTTGATTTTATGGAAACAGGTAGTTACGAAGAATTTGACCA
>JBHWOV010000060.1:0-2522 GCA_043424535.1 Aerococcaceae bacterium | reverse complement strand
GTTGTCTTCGTTTAATTTTAAAAGAAGAGAAATGCATCAAACATATGTTCGTTAGCAATCCTATTATAACATAGGGAGTTGTATTAAAAAATGAAATTTTCTTTCAATTTCTTCATAATACAATATTTCATATTACCAGTTCATTTTATTTGGGAATATCTCTACATACAGAGTCTGACGCTCCCGACTTTGTAGACACAATTGGCTAGTACAATCTTTGTGACCGACATTAATGTCGATTGCAAGACACATCACTGGCTGAATTACTTACTTTTCTGACTGTTCTTCTTTTTCCTCTATTGCATTTCCATCAGATTCTCCTTTATTTTCGCAAAGTTTCCTTTTTAATTTACAATAAAATGGCCTTTCTTTTTCTTTAATTTTATCCAATTCTTCCCTTAACACATCCATCGTGTCCATAAACATTATATTGATGTTCGAATAATCTTCTTGTTTCGATCGAATATATTCCTCATCATTTGATGATCTAAAATCAACCAATTGTCCCTTTGAGTTCACCAAATATCTATTGATATCAATTAATTTTAAGTCGTCATTTGAAAAATCAATTGCCGTTAAATTATCTATAATTTCTCCAAGTCTGACAATACAGTCGATTAAAATATCATCCACTTCATCAGGTTTATAATCTCTGATAAAAGGCGCTGAGAATGAAAAAGGTGTGATGGTCGATTTAAATTTATTTTCAACGAAATTTAATTTATTAATCGAATCTTGTAAAACTCTTTTGCGCTCTTTTATTTCATTTCGTTTGTTCATTTTTCTATTTCGATACTCATTAGAAATAGAACCTAATACAAATGATAGAATCACCTCAATAAATCCAATATAATTCGGCTTTGCTAGAATATTCTTTATTTCCGCTAATTCTCTTACAATTTCATACTCCATTGATTCTCTCCTTTAAAATATTTAACTCAATCAAGCCTTCAACATTATACCACGGCGATTTGTTAACTTTAATGTTCATTATCAAATACTATATACTGTGTTGATTTCTTTCAATAAAGATAATAGAATCCAGATGAGTGAATATTATAAATAAGGAGTGTTTATTTGAACAGACTAGTAGTTATTGGCAATGGATTTGACTTGGCTCATGGTTTGAGAACAGACTATGGTAGTTTTTTAGAAAACATGTCACCCGAGATAAAAGAACAATGGATGGAAATTTGCGATAGATATTTAGATGAAGAAGACAAAAAGAAAACATCGTATTGGAATGAGTTCGAAAGAAATATCGGTCAGATTACACTAAATATTTTTAATAAACTATTAAATTCGTTCGAGGATAACACTTATACACCTCAAATGGAAATCGAATATCGAGATAATTTAGATCGTATCTCTAAAATATTTCGCCCTATAACATCTGAATTACAACATTATCTTAGTGAAGTTCAAAAGAATCAGATCACACCGATCCAAAATATTCTAAAATATTTCAATCAAGACACAACAGTTTTAAATTTCAATTATACGAATACAGCTGAACTTTACGCTGATAATATCTATCATTTTCATGGATCGCTTAGTGACAATAATATTGTTTTTGGCTATTCTAGGCGCAATGAATATGATCCTATCGAAGGAAAATCGACAGAATTTTCAAAATTTTTCTATCGAAAACTCAATCATTATCATACATTTTTAATACATAAAAATATGATCGAATCAAAAATAAAAGAAGAATTAACCATTTATCAAAACAAATTGCCTTTAATATATAATGGTAAAGGTGCCTTTGAATGGGGGTATTCCGAGGAACTCCTTCAAATGATTCAATTGGCTAAGGAAAATATACCTGCTTATCCTATTACAGAAGCATTTTATATTTCACAATTTTTCCCAGAACATATATACGGTAAAGAAATCGCAGATAGAGCAAGAAAGGAAAGAATCGTGAATACATCCCCTTCTTTCGCAGAATATGCTGAAAATTGTGCGAATATAGACTTCAATATGCTAGATGAAATGAACCTAGGAACAATAGAAGAAATTGTGTTTATTGGCCATAGTTTAGTTGGAGATTGGGAAATATTCGAAGAAATTGCATAGAGAAACAAAAATATAAAACGAATCGTTTTATTCTCTTATGATCCAAACAGTGACGAATTACAAACACAACTGAAAGAATTAAACTCATGGTTCCCAAATGCTGAATTGCAAATTGAATTATATGAAGGAGAACTTGAACCAGAAAAGCAGAAGCAAATAATAAAAAATTTTTGGATAATTGATTTCGGTAAAACATTATTATAACAAATAAAACCACCTCACTCGCTAAAGCGACGGAGGTGGTTGTTTGAGGAATTTATGATGAACCGGAGATGTTACTGATGATTATTTATGAATAAGATGATATTAATTTTTTACATAAAAATAGCCCAAAGATTGATTAATCTTTGGACTGATTTTCATCTTCATTTTTATAACCAATCACTTGATAACCAGAAAACAAATCAGCTCAAAATATGTTCTGTCTCCTGCAGCCTGGGTCC
>JBHWOV010000059.1:0-3022 GCA_043424535.1 Aerococcaceae bacterium | reverse complement strand
CGAGTAAAAAACCAGTGTTAGAAAACATAACATTTACTTTGTCTATCAAATTGACTATTCCTCTTTTTAAACACAAAAAAGACGCTCGATAATGAGCGTCTTCTTAAAATAAATCTTATCAATGATTGTTTAGTAACGAATTATTTTTGATATTTTTCGTGCATGGCTTCAGCAACATTTGCTGGAACCATCGTTGAAATATCTCCATGATAATAAGCAATTTCTTTAATAATCGATGAACTTAAATAGCGATAAGCATCAGATGAATAAAGTACGACGGTTTCTAGTTCAGAATTTTGCGTTCGATTGGCGGATGCAATCGTAAATTCATAATCAAAATCAGTCGTATTTCGGACACCACGAATCATGGCTGTAACATTTTGTTCTTTGGCATAATTAGCAACTAAGCCATCGCGGAGTATTTCTACGCGGATATTATCAATACCACTCACCGCTTCACTCACTAAGCTTAAACGTTCTTGTTCTGTGAAAAGATGCTTTTTCGCAGTATTAATAGCAATTAAGACAATTAATTCATCGAAGAGTTTGCTACTACGTTGAATAATATCTAAATGTCCATTTGTTATTGGGTCAAAACTACCAGCATATAAGCCTATTTTCTTTGTCATAATTCCTCCTGACGATAGATCCACAAAATGGTTTGTCCATATTGTTTTTGTTTCATTAATACATAAGAGCCAATCTGTGAAGGAAGTTCGACTTCTCTATCCGATTCACACACAATCACCGTGTCTTGGTGCACTGCCATTAATTGCTCTAATAATGCGATATCTTTTAAATAGTGTTCTAGCGCATAAGGCGGATCTAAAAAAACGAGATCATATTGTCTATCCGGATGAATTTCATGATATTTTTTTAATTGTGCCTGATTATTCCCTTTTAAAACGGTAAATAATTCTGGCTCTTTTGTCATTTCTATATTTTGATGAATCGTTTGAATTGCTTGACGATCCCTCTCACAGATTACCGCATGGTCAAAGCCACGCGATACCGCTTCAATCGCAAGTGATCCTGTTCCACCGTAAAAATCGAGACAATATCTTTGATGTGTCATCGGTGGTAATAGATTAAAAAGACTTTCCTTAATTTTATCTGTTGTCGGCCGAGTATGTTTACCTGGAACAGCCTTTAAAGGACGGCTCCGATACTTTCCTGAAATAACGCGCATATTAGCCTTCTTTCTCTGTCGTGGCCGATTTCGCTGATTTAAAACTCGCAACAATGTCATCGAGTGAGCGTTCTTGATGTTTGCCATTTAGACTTCGAATAAAGTCTGTATTATCTTCACCCAAGGCCTGTTCAAAATTCATGTCGATTTCTTTTCTAGGAGAAAGGGAGACAGATTTCACGAAATCAATCTTCTCTATTTCATCGATAATACGATCACTGATTTGTTTATTGATGTATACAATCGCATATTTCATGCGCCGACTGACATAATGAACATTGCCATAATGTTGCAATGGCCGAGTATTTCTAGTGGAGTAAAGATGAACGACAATTTCTTGGCGATCAACGATTTCAAAGGTCATGTCGATTCCTCCTTCTGCTGAACTATAATATTTGCTTCTTTTTCTACGATAATTAAGCGCAAAGCAATCGCAATCATCAAAATAAACATTAACATGCTCGTCCCACCCTCACTAATAAAAGGTAAAGTCACACCAGATAAGGGAATAAGACCTAACATACCACCGATATTAACGGTAATTTGTATAAAAAATAAAATCGCGATGCCTAAAAACACTTTACTTCTAAATGAATCTTGACTGTGGGTAGACCAATGAATTAAGCGATAGATCAATGCACCGAACAATATCAAAACTGCGATGCCTCCGACAACACCAAATTCTTCAACTAAAATCGCTAAGATAAAGTCATTTTCTGCCGCTGGGAGTCTGCCATCATGTTTCATCAATGATTGCCCGAGCCCTCGGCCAAACAAACCGCCATTGGCAATAGCTTGATAACCTTGAACCAATTGGAACCCTAAATTATCTTGATAATCATAAGGATTTACATAGGCAATAAAGCGATTCAATATATAATTGCGATTCGGATCTGCTCCATCAAAAAATGTCCCAACAATGGCACTAATTAGCAAAACAAATACGATCACACCAATAAATAAAAATGAATTGGCTCTAAGTGACCAATGGGTCAAGGACAGCATCAATATGCAGGTCGTCATAATAATAAATAACATTCCCACATCAGATTGCAGTAATACTAATACAAAACAAGCTAAGAGTAATGCAAGAATAATTTTAGCAGGGGTCACCTTTTTCCATTCGATTTCGCTAAGTAAAGGTATGCGGTCAGTATCGCTTAATAGCCGCGCCATCGCTAAAATGGAAATAATCTTCAGAAATTCACTCGGTTGAACTGTCGCACCTGCTAGAGGCAACCAACTTCTTGCACCGCCAGCTTCAATCCCAAAGAAATGAACTAGAAGCAACAGAATCAGCATCACGATTAAAGCGAAAATAATATAACCATATTCTTTAAAAACAAATTCTTCTAGATGAAAGATCAGCCAGCTCAATACAATACCGATCAAGACAGCTGCCAATTGTAATGTAAAATGTCCAACTGGATCTGTCACATTACCATTTGGGTCGATTGATGTCGTGGCACTAAATACCATAATCAACCCAATCACGATTAAAGCACAAGTTATAAAAAATAAAGGCTTATCCAGCCCTGATTTAATATCAATTTTACGAAATGGTCGTCGATGACCACCAAATAGTCGTTCAATACGTGAAGATGATGTATGATGTTCTTTCATTTGCCATCTCCTCTATAATTTTTGATTAATTGTTATTATATAACAAATAAACCAAAGGATAAAGCCATTGTGATGTGCACCCGTAAACACGGACATTAATATTAATTTAGTTTAAGCGGTCTTAAGCCTATACTCAATAGGCGAAAGGCCGTTTAATTTTGTTTTTATTCTATCATTATTATACCAATCAATATATTTCTCTATTCCTTC
>JBHWOV010000058.1:0-2774 GCA_043424535.1 Aerococcaceae bacterium | reverse complement strand
TATGTGTTTGCTACAGGATCACAAGATCTATATGGAGAAGAATGTTTAAAAGAAGTAGAAAGAAATTCAAAAATTATAGTAGATGGTCTTAATAAATCAGATGATATTGAATTTGAAGTAGTATTAAAACCAACTTTAATTGATAATAAATCTATTCGTAAATTATTTAATGAAGCAAATGAAGATGAATCATGAGCAGGTGTAATTACATGGATGCATACATTTTCACCAGCTAAGTCATGGATTTTAGGATTACAAGAATATAGAAAACCATTATTACATTTACACACTCAATTTAATAGAGATATACCATATGACACAATAGATATGGATTTTATGAATACAAATCAATCAGCACATGGAGATAGAGAATTTGGTCATATAGTGAGTCGTATGGGTATTGAGAGAAAAGTTGTAGTTGGTCATTGGGAAGACCATAAAGTACACGAAAGAATAGCAAGTTGGATGCGTACAGCAATAGGAGTTATAGAAAGTAGTCATATAAGAGTGCTTCGTATAGGTGATAATATGAGGAATGTTGCTGTTACAGAAGGTGATAAAGTTGAAGCACACATTAAGTTTGGATGGGAAATAGATTCATATAATGTAACAGATATAGCAGAATATGTGAAAGCGGTATCTCAAGAAGAGATAAATGCTTTGGTAGATGAATATTACTCAACATATGAAATTATTTTAGATGGAAGAGATGAAGATGAATTTAGGAAGCATGTTGAAGTTCAAGCTGCAATAGAAATAGGTTTTGAAAGATTCCTTAAAGAAAAAAATTATCATGCAATAGTAACTAATTTTGAGATGTTATCAGGTTTAGATCAACTACCAGGACTAGCTATTCAAAGATTAATGGAAAAAGGATATGGCTTTGGTGGTGAAGGCGATTGGAAAACAGCAGCTATGGTTAGATTAATGAAAATAATGACTAGTGGATGTAAGAATTCTAAGGGAACATCTTTCATGGAAGATTATACTTATAGTTTTAAACCTGGACATAAAGGTATACTACAAGCGCATATGCTAGAAGTATGTCCATCAATTAGTAATGTAAAACCAGCAATAAGAGTATCTCCATTATCAATGGGAAATAGACAAGACCCTGCTCGTCTAGTGTTTACATCTAAAAAAGGTAAAGGAGTTGCGGCTTCGTTAATAGATTTAGGAAATCGTTTTAGATTAATAATAAATGAAGTAGAATGTTTAGAACAAGATATACCAATGCCAAACCTTCCTGTTGCGACAGCGTTTTGGAAACCAGAGCCAAATCTTGAAACTGGAGCAGAAGCATGGATTTTGGCAGGAGGAGCACATCATACAGCATTTTCTTATGATTTAACAGCAGAACAATTAGGTGATTGGGCGGCTGCTATGGGAATTGAAGTTGTATATATTGATAAAAATACTGATATAAGAAACTTTAAAAATGAACTAAAATGGAATGAAATAGTGTATAGATAATTGATTTAGGGGAGAATTTATTATGAAAAAATATTCTATAGGTGTAGACTTTGGAACACAATCTGGAAGAGCAGTACTAGTTGATGTGTCCAATGGAGAAGTAGTTTCACAAGCAATAAAAGAGTATACTCATGGGGTTATAGATGAGGTACTACCAAATGGAACAAAATTAGGACATGACTGGGCTCTACAACATCCAGCAGATTATATAGAGGTATTAGAAATAACTATTCCAGAAGTATTAAATAAAGCAAATGTTAAATCTGAGCAAGTCATAGGACTTGCTATAGATTTTACAGCATGTACTATGTTGCCGATCGATAAAGAAGGAGTACCTATTTGTTTTGATAAAAGTTTAGAAGGAAACCCTCATGCATGGTTAAAATTATGGAAGCATCATGCAGCTCAAGAACAAGCAAATAAGTTAAATAAGATAGCAGAAGAGAGAGAAGAAAAATTCTTGTCTAGATATGGTGGCAAAATATCATCTGAATGGATGATTCCTAAAATTATGCAAGTTTTAGATGAAGCTCCAGATATTTATTATAAAGCGGACAAGTTTATAGAAGCTACAGATTGGGTTACTATGCAAATGACAGGTATAGAAGTTCGTAATAGTTGTACTGCTGGATATAAGGCTATTTGGAACAAAAAAGAAGGATATCCATCTAAAGAATTTTTTAAAGCATTAGATCCTAGATTAGAAAATTTAGTTGAAGATAAATTAAGCACTGACATTCATTCTCTTGGAGAAAAAGCAGGAGAATTAACTCAAGAGATGGCAAAGAGAGTAGGACTACTTCCAGGTACTGCAGTAGGAGTTGCTAATGTAGATGCACATGTATCATTACCAGCTGTTGGAATTACTGAACCTGGAAAAATGTTAATGATTATTGGAACATCAACATGTGATGTTTTATTAGGAACAGAAGAAAAAATAGTACCTGGAATGTGTGGGGTAGTTGAAGATGGAATATTGCCAGGATTTTATGGATATGAGGCTGGTCAATCTTGTGTAGGAGATCATTTTGAATGGTTTGTAAAAAATTGTGTGCCTGAAAGTTATTTTAAAAAGGCGAAAGCTAAAGGAATGAACATACATCAATATTTAACAGAAAAAGCAAGTAAGTTAAATGTGGGCGAAAGTGGTTTACTTGCACTTGACTGGTGGAATGGAAACAGATCTTGTTTAGTAGATGTGGATTTAACAGGTATGATATTAGGAATGACATTGCTTACAAAACCTGAAGAGATATATAGAGCTTTAATTGAAGCAACCGCATATGGACAAAATAAAATAA
>JBHWOV010000057.1:0-6630 GCA_043424535.1 Aerococcaceae bacterium | reverse complement strand
CCTGTTCTGTAAACTCTTTAAATGATGTTGTCATATTTTCTCCTCCATATAATATGATTCGCATTACTATCCTTCTGCATATTTATTATAGCACACCAGTTCACTAATGTGTATCAAAATTACTAATTTTTTTATAAAAATAATAATAAAAGAGCCCTTACAAGTATTGAAAACACTGAAAAACAAAAAAGAAACAGATTTTAGAAATCTGTTTCTTTTTGTTTCATTTATTAAATTAGTAAGTTACATTCTCATCAGAACCAGGTCCGTAGAATGGCGAAGTCATTCTTGATCCATAGTGACCAGCAAATGAAGTAACTAATAAACCAAGTAATAATCCAACAAAAGTCCATAATGAAACTTTAGCTACATTATTTGTAACATCTTCAGCAACTTGAGTTCCTTCTTGAACAGCTTGTTCAGCTTGAGAAGTTAACTCAGATACTGCTTGACTTGCTTGATCTATAGCAGCTTGTGCTTGAGTTGTTGCTTCATTATAAGCATCTTCAATATTATCTGCTGCTTCTTCAACTTCTGGTTGTGTTAATTCAGTATTGTTAGAAATAGCATTCACTAATGCATCGCGGTCAAGTCCTTCTGCGATTGTTGCACCACGGTCAGCTAAAGTATTTGTTAATTCATCTCCTACTTGTTGTGCATCTTGTCCTTGAACGACAATTGCATAACCTGCATCTGTAATATCTTGAACAGTTGCCTCTAATTGATTTTGTAAGTAATCAGGTTGTAATTGAGGAATTTCAGTATCAACTAATACTTCATTAACAGTTGATTCTAATTCATTAGTATCAACATTCAAGTTATTTGCTACTTGATCAAATGCATCTTGTGTTAATCCAGCCACAGTCGTACCTGCTTGTTCAGCTACTGTACCAACTGCATTGCCAGCATAACCTAATACTTGACCAGCAACTCCTAGAGCACCAGAAACTAATTGCCCTAATAAGAAGAATAATGCAATAACACTCACAGCCCAAGTTAAGAAACCATGAATGAAACCTGCACGGTTAGCTGTTAAACCAGCTACTAAACCAGCAAGACCTAGTGATAAAACTAATGAAACAATAATCCAAATAATAAGACCTGTTCCTACACCTGATAAAGGATTACTTGCTGTTAAGTCTGATACACCAAATCCAATTGCATTTCCAATTAACATGAAGAGTAACATTAATGATAGGAATGTTACAACCCCAGCAAAAATTGCACGCCATGATAAATTAAAACCTGCACGTTTGTTTAATGTGTTGAGTTCAGAATCATCCGCTCCTACACCGTAACCAACATTTACCTCTCTATCTGCTGCACGATATTCCGCGTCTGAACCTAAATCTCTATATTCAGTTTCGACAACTTTTTTCTCGTCTTTCATACCTTCACTCTCTTTCATCATTTTTTATAACACTATTGTGCAGAGATTATTCACTTCGCTCAAATAAACTTGCACATATTTGTGTTACTATATTTACATTCTATAAAATTTTTAGTCTATAGTCTAATGATATGGCTCAAAAATCATATATTTTTTTATCTTTTTTCTCAAATAAATCGATGAAGCGATTACAATATTTAATAAACAATATTACTTTAAAAATTCCATTCAATTAATAGGTTAAATCTTTTTATTCATTGGTCCACAATTTATATAATTTTTTAAAAAAGAGTCACACTAAATTTAGTGTGACCCTTTCTCGTAGTATTGACTTAAATAAGTATTTAACTGATCTTTGTCTCGAGCTTTTTGAGCTTGGGAAATATTTGATGGATTGAGAAAATATTCAAATGTCTGATTATTGTGTTCATCATAAGCAAAAATGCCTTCCCCTTCAGTCGCATCACTTTTTATTTCTACCGAAGCAAACTGTCCATTTGCCCATTCAAGTACTTCATCTTTCACGACATCTCTCAGGACACGATACATCTCAGCCTGTTCTTTAGGGAGATAGTAGACATCAATTTTTACCAAGTCATCTTGCTTACCTTTGATATTCTTTTTTGATCTTTTTCTGGCCATCTTTTCCTCCAATCTAATCAAGTCTATATTGCTTCATAAATTCAAGTGTTGGGTCCTGAAGAATTTCTTCTAAAACAGATACAACTGCTTGTTCTTCATTTGTTCCAATTTGATAATCTGTTAATTGTACTAAATCGGGATCAGCGTTCGCCATCGATATATTATAGAAGACTTTGTCCATCATCGGTGCATCATTGAGGCTATCTCCGAATGCCATCGATTCCTCTGATGTAATATTATATTTTTCTTGTAAATATCGAATTGCCGCCCCTTTACCCCCATGAATATGATAGACATCTAGCCATCCATGACCACTCGTAACTGAACTAACACGCTCAAATTTTTCATCAATCGTCGCTATCATTTGTTTGTCTTTTTCTAAGGATTCATTGCTATAGATTGCTATTTTTGATACACCTTCTTGGATCGGTGCATCTTGCAATCTCTCGATAACGCGTAGCTCTGGATTAAATTGTTTTAGCGCATCATATACAATAAGATTCTCCTGTTGAATGTATCCTATGCCATTAATAGAAAGAACAGGATAATATTCAGGAAATGTTCCTAAATAAGACAACACTTCATGGACACTCTGTTTATCAATTGAAAAAGAATGCAATAATTCATTGTTTTTTATAATATTATTTCCATTATCACAGCAAAAATACAATGATTGCAGCTCTTCCTCATCGAAATATTCCATTACTTTTTGATACACATTACCGGTAATAATCGTTACCATAATATCTAGCGCGTCTAATCGCTCTATTATTTGTTTAAATCGATCAATATCGTAAGTTTTATCATCTCTTAGTAATGTTGAATCTAAATCGATGCTGATCAGTTTTAAGGTCATTATTGCCTCCCAAATTTACTTTTTCAATTTATCAAATGCTGTTACGAGTATCGGAACAAGAAATGTTGAGAGTATCGCTTCAGGGATGCCATTGACTGTAACAACCGTCATCAAAACAGCCCAAATATTACTTTGACCTTCCATTCCGACTAATTTCAAATAATTATCAGCACTAAACAGACCAATAGCACCTAAAACAAAAACAGTATTCAATAAACTTCCTATAAATCCTAAAATAGCTGCTCTAAATTTAGTTGAAATATTTCGTTTAGTAAGCCATTGATTTAATAAACCAACACATAATGGCATTAATAGTCTTGGCACAACACTATTCAAAGGCGACATGAAAATTAATCGCTCTAATGGATTACCAATCATCACTGCCCTTAGTAAACTATTAAGGCCCCAAACACCACCAATAATTACTCCGGCCTTTGTTCCTAAAAGAATGGTGACAACTATGACAGTCACATGAACAATGGTCAAAGATAGTGTCGGTAAAGAAATATATCCTAAAAATGGAACCCAAGTTTGTAAGATAATGATTGCTGAGAAAATGGCCACTAAAACCATTAAGCGTGTTTTCTTATTTCTATAACTATTCATTTGCTTCCCTCATTATTCTTTCTAATCATTTTTCTTCTATATTAACATGAAATCAGGCAAAGCTTGCTTATTTATATTTCAAAATACTATAAGAAATGATTATAGTTAAGTTAAGAAGCAATAATTTAAAGAAATTGTTGGGCGTGTTCTTCTACAAGCCGAATGCTTAATTACTAACAATTTCACATTGAGAAAACTCAGATGTATCCCTACATCTCAGCTGGTGCATGAACACCTAGAAGAGCTAATGCGTCTTTGATAACAATTGCTGTCGCTTCAACTAATGCTAATCGAGCTTGTAGTTGATCGTCTTTTTCGAGTATACGAACATTTGCATAAAATTTATTGAAGAGCTGACTTAATTGCAATACATATTTAGCAATTACAGAAGGTTGGTATTCACGCATGGCACGTTGGATAGTATCACCATATTGAGAAAGTTTTTTAACAATTTCCCAACTGTAATCATCTTGTAATTGATAATCGAAAGAAGTCACTTCCATGTCTGCTAGACGTAAGACACGCATCGCACGAGCATACGAATATTGGACATAAGGCCCAGTTTCTCCTTCAAATCGTACAATTTCGTCTAAATTAAAGTCAAAACTATTGGTTCTTTCATTTTTCAAATCATGGAATATAACTGCTCCAACTCCAACTTGTCGGGCAACCTGTTCTTTGTCTTCAAGTTCAGGATTCTTAGCTTCGATTTGTTCTAATGCTAATTCAATCGCTTCTTTTAGTACATCTTCTAATAAAACGATGTCGCCTTTACGCGTAGAAAGTTTCTTACCATCTTTGGTGATCAATCCAAATGGTATATAAATGATATCTTCTGCCCACTCATATCCCATTTTACCTAAGACTAATTTTAACTGTTGAAAATGTATTCTTTGTTCATTTCCAACCACATAAATCGCTTTATCGAAATCATACTTTTCATAACGATACTTAGCGGCTGCTAAGTCACGAGTAATATAGAGTGTCGCACCATCTGATTTTTTAATTAATGCGGGTGGTAAATCATACTCTTCAAGGTCAACAATCGTTGCCCCTTCACTCAACTCCGTTAACCCTTTTTCTTCCAATTCTTCAATAACTGGATCCATCTTATCGTTGAAGAATGCCTCTCCTTCATAAGAATCAAAGGATATGTCTAATAAATCATAAATTCGTTGGAATTCTTTTAATGATTCGTCTCTAAACCATTTCCATAAAGAAAGCAACTCTTCATCGCCTTGTTCTAAACGTACAAAAACTTGTCGTGCTTGTTCTTCTAATTCTGGTTGATCAACGGCCACTTCGTGAAAATGTACATATAGTCGCACTAATTCAGTAACTGGATTCTGTTCAACTACTTTCGGATCGCCCCATAATTGATATGCAACGATTAATTTTCCAAATTGAGTCCCCCAATCACCTAAATAGTTAATTTTAATTGGATTATAATGCGATTTCTCTGCGATATTAGCGATCGCATTCCCAATCACTGTTGAACGCAAATGTCCCATTGACATTGGTTTTGCGATGTTGGGTGAGGACATATCAATGACCATATTGTTTTCTTGGCCTAATTCATTTTCACCATAATGATGTTGTTCTTTTAAAATATGATCAATAATATCTGTTGCTGTTTTTGAACGATTTAATTTTACATTGACATAAGGCCCGACCGCTTCAATCTGAGCATAATTTTCTGAAGGTAATGCTTCTGCAATGTCAGTCGCAATAAGATTAGGAGCCTTTCTCATCACTTTAGCTAATTGAAATGCAGGAAATGCTAAATCTCCCATTGTAGCATCTTTAGGAATTTCAATGACCGACGCAATTTCTTCTGCCGTTAAGTATTCCTTCAATATTACTGCTAAATCATTAATAAATTGTTCTTGATTGTTCATAATTCCTCCTATATAAAAAGCCTCTAATTGAACGAATCAATTAGAGGCGTTAATAACGCGGTACCACTCTATATTATGTTTGCACATATCTTTCTTTGATAACGGAGCATGCTCCGACTTGAACTTAGATACTCGATAAAGTGCGCTTCAATTTGGCATATTATTGGCTCACATCATCCCAACTTGCTGAAAATATGTGACAAATCTACTATTCTTTATCATCTAAGATTACTCAATTATTTTAGCAAAAGGAAGAGTGTTTGTCTAGCATTGGCTACACTTATTCATGTGATACAATCGTCTGATCAATAGAAAAAGCATCTTGCATCGCTTGTGATGCTTCAGACAGAGGCCTTTCTTCAACAAGTGTTCCTTGTACTATGACACGATTAACTAAGTCATAGGTACAAGTAATTAACGTCACAATTGGCACCTCTGTTGGAGCTAATACCGAGACATCCTGGGGCGACACTACTTCAACTACGTCAATTTCATAAACATAAACTTTATCCAAATCCGTTAAATAAATTGTTTGGCCAACTTCTGCATTCATTAATGGCGCAAACAATAATTCTGGATGTTTAGAATGATGACTCGCTAAAGCATAATTTGACTCGCCCATTTTTTGGTCAGGATCTAATGTTCCAGCTCCATAATACATTCCTTCATTCGCAGTCCCTAAATGAATAGGTAAATTCATTCCTAATTCTGGTATGGCGATACCGCCAATAACTGGCAGATCATTGGGATTCACTCCATCGGAAATCACTGTCATCGCGTCAATGGTTGTAATCTCATCAAGATCAAATGTTGCATCACGCTCACTATTCGCAATAATTTCCTCACGCGTCAAATTCGCTATAGTATTCGCCTGACTTCCTTTAGCAATCATATAATTTTTCAAAGGATTCATAGCAAATATTCCTAAGGCAACGACAATTAGAATAACACCTAAGATTGTTCGCCAATTCCAATATTTATTGGAATGACGTGATTTTCTCGTTTCTGTATCCATGGCCACCTCCGCATTAACTATTATTTAATTCATTATACCTAATTTACCTACATTATTAATGAATAATACATGTTTTTTATTACAAACAAAGTATAAATTTCTAATTATCTTTTTATATTTTCTTAAATGCTCGTAAAGCCTTATTCTATGTGCTTTCGAGTATTTTTACTGTAGGAAGATACTTCACGTTTCTTTGCATATTTCCTCATGTCTTAGCTGTCAG
>JBHWOV010000056.1:0-9925 GCA_043424535.1 Aerococcaceae bacterium | reverse complement strand
CAATGGCAAGCAATTATGGCGTATTAGTGGTTACCTTGGTGTTGATCCAAAGACTGGGAAACAAAAGAACATCAATAGAAAAGGGTTCAAGACAAAAAAAGAAGCCACTCAATCACTCAATAAAGCGATTAAGAGGCTTGAAAACGGCGATAATACCGTCCAAAGAAAATCATTAACTTATAAAGAATTATACCATGAATGGCTAGAAATATACAAAAATGAAGTGCGTGAAAGTTCGTACCACACTACAAAACGTATGTTTGAATTAAATATCTTACCTGAATTGGGCGACTTACTTATAGATAAAATATCAGCGCCTCATTTACAAAAATTCGTGAATAAACTCTATAAAAAAAGCACTTCTTACCGCAAAAGATACAATTATGCAAAAAAACCTATTGAACTTGCATACCAAAGAGGATACATAAAGACTAATCCCTGTGACCTTGTTCATGTCCCTACAAAGAAATTGGATTACAACAAAGAAAAGAAAACTAAAGACTTTTGGGACAAAGAAGAATTAAACAAATTCATGGACGCCCTCTATAAGAATGAAGATTCATATAAATTCATTGCTTTATTTAGGTTATTGGCTTACACGGGAATAAGACGGGGCGAATGTCTAGCTTTAAGATGGAACGATGTCAATTTTATAGACGGACTTCTAAGAATTGATGAAACTTTTACGGTAGGTTTAAACAGTCAAGAAATTATCAATGAACCCAAAACAGAATCAAGCAAGCGCACTATCACGCTTGACAATGATACTTTGAATATCTTAAAAGAATGGAAAAAAGAACAAGCTAAATTACTTATTGGCTTTGGCTTCAATGCTCTAGGCAAAGATCAGTTCATTTTTACATCGTTACCGAATAACCGCCATTTATGTTTGTCAGCACCTAGAAAAGTTTTGAAAAGGGTTTGCGACAAATACGGGCTTGAAATGATTAATATCCATGGCTTCCGTCATACGCACTGTTCGCTGCTTTTTGAGGCGGGCGTTTCTATGAAAGATGTTATGGAAAGACTAGGGCACAAAGATATTCAAACAACCATGAACGTATACGCCCATGTCACTCCACAAAGTAGAGATGAATCAGCGGAAAAATTTGCTCGTTTTTTAGAGGCAAACAATTAAAATCTAAACTTCTATCTAAACTTTTGATGGAAATATTAAGTTGAATAGAGATGAAAAGGCATACCATCAAGGTTAATCGTCAATAATAAGGTGTGTGGGTTCAAATCCCATCGACCGCATTGTGTTAAAGCCAAGTTACAAACCATCTCATCTGTGAGATGGTTTTTTTGTTTTAGCTCTTTTACCTGACATTAATTCAGCTATTTTATGAAAATCATGCTACACTATCCTATATAAGGAGGATAAGCACATGACATTTAACGAATTCGAAGACTTCAAAGTAACAACACAAAAAATCAAACTTTCTGATTATCCTACACAATTATTAGATGACTCAGAAGAAGAAGCGATAAAAAAAGAAATACAAGAAACACTTATTCCTAGAATGGATGACTTACATCAAGCGCTCTTTGCAGAAGAAAAAAATGGTGTTCTCTTAGCATTACAAGCGATGGACGCTGCAGGAAAAGATGAAATTATTGAACATATTTTCTCTGCTTTATTGCCTCAAGGATTGAAAGTTACTTCTTTCTCAGAACCTTCTGAAGAGGAACAAAGCCATGATTATTTATGGCGGATGAATGAAGGACTACCTAAACGAGGACAAATTGCCATTCTCAATCGTTCATATTATGAAGATATTATTTCACCAATTGTTCATGACTCATTAGAAGACAGTAAATTACCCGAACATATGAAAGAAAAAGAAGAGGCCTTTGCCCAAAGATCTGAACAAATCAAAAATTTCGAGCTTTATTTAGCTGAAAATGGATTCCCTACCATCAAATTCTTCTTTAATCTCTCAAAAGAAACCCAAGCTAAACGTTTAATCGAACGTATTGAGGACCCTAAAAAGAATCATGAGTTTTCAGAATCTGATATTGAAGACCGTGAAAAATGGGATTTATTCCAAGATACTTTTGAAAAGATGATCAATTCAACAGCCAGTTTGGAAGCACCATGGTATATTCTACCAGCTGATAATCCATGGTTATCTAGAAAAATTGCTACCCAAGCGATTATCCAAGTTTTGGAAGGCATCGATCCACAATATCCAACATTCTCAGATGAAGAAAAAGAAAAATATCAGAAATATGCTCAACAATTAAAAAATGGTGAACGTTAAAATAAGACCGCGAAACACAATGAGTGTGTCTCGCGGTCTTTTTCTATATTTTATTTTACTCTTCAGATACTAAGATTCTGCATCTTGTTTTGATTCAAATACACGTTTCAAACCAATTCTTCCTCTATCCTGATCAACACTGATTACTTCTACTTGAAGAAGATCTCCCACTGCTACTTCTTCGGAAGGGTGTTTGATAAATTTCTTGGAAAGCTTAGAAATATGGATTAAACCATCTTCTTTCACTCCGATATCAACGAATGCACCGAAATCAACAACATTGCGCACAACACCTTCTAATGTCATACCAATTTCGAGATCTTCCATGGATAAGACATCACTTCTTAATTGAGGAGCTTGATATCCATCACGAATATCTTCCGTCGGATTCATCAGCCCTTTAAGAATATCTTGAATCGTTGCCAGACCAATATCATATTTTTCAGCTAATGATACTGCATTTAATTCATTAAGTTGAGCAGTTGTTTCTTCCTCACCCAATGTTTCAATATCAATTTGATGGTCTTTTAAAATTCTTTTAGCGATAGAATAACTCTCCGGGTGGATACTTGTTTGGTCTAATGGATTCTCTCCACCTAAGATACGCAAGAAGCCGACCGCTTGTTCATATGTTTTCGGTCCCAAACGCTTAACTTCTTTGATTTCTAAGCGATTATTAAAGTGCCCAATCTCTTGGCGTAAAGCAATCACATTCTTCGCTGTTGTCTTCGACAAACCAGAGACATGTTGCAGTAATTGGACACTGGCCGTATTAATATCCACTCCAACTTGATTCACTGTAATATCAACCACAAAGTCTAGCTCTTCATTCAATTCTTTTTGAGATACATCATGTTGATACTGACCAACGCCAATTGCTTTCGGATCAATTTTAATTAATTCTGCTAAAGGATCTTGTAGGCGGCGCGCAATACTAACTGCCGATCTTTCCTCTACTTCATAATCTGGAAACTCATCACGAGCAGCTTGACTAGCACTATAAACTGAAGCTCCTGCTTCATTGACGACAATAAATTGTGTATCTAAGTCATGATTTTGAATCGCTTGACTGACAAATTGTTCAGATTCACGACTTGCTGTACCATTACCAATCGCAACAATATCCACTTCAAATTCATTAATCATTTGTATAAAATCTGTTTCTGCTTGTGCTCTTTGGCTAGCTGAAGCAGGTTTATGTGGATAAATAACGCCTTTATGCAAAACATGTCCCGTTTCATTAATGATGGCTATTTTACATCCTGTTCTAAAGGCTGGGTCAAATCCCATAATGACTTTTCCTTTTAATGGCGGTTGTAATAATAAATGTCTTAAATTTTCACCAAATACTTTGATAGCTTGTTCTTCAGCAATAGCTGTCAATTCATTACGCAATTCTCGCTCAATACTTGGATGAATAAAACGTTTATAACCATCTGTGATCGCATTTAAAACAATCGTTGCTTTGTCCTCGGGCAAATAATTTGGAATCATTTGATTTTTCATATAATTAATCGCCGGTTCTTCTGCTACATCGATTTTAACTGTCAAAATATTTTCTTTTTCACCACGATTTAAAGCCAAGACACGGTGAGGTAATACATCAGCATATTTTTCTTGATAATCATAATACATATGATACGTTTCGTTTGGATCCTCAGCATTCGTTTTGAGTCGACTTGTCAATTGACCATTATAGCGCGTATATTTCCGAATAAATTCTCTAAAAGAAGCATTATCCCCAGCAATTTGTGCGATAATTTCATGAGCCCCTTCAAGGGCAGCTTCCGCACTTTCGACGTCCTCTGTGATAAATTGTTCAGCATAAGACTCTGGATGAATATCTGCTTCCGCGTCCGGATCCATTAACCACTCTGCCAATGGTTCTAAACCTTGTTCTTTGGCGATCATGGCTTTGGTACGACGCGTTTGCTTATATGGTCGATAGATATCTTCTATCTGTTGCATGGTCGTTGCTTTGTCTATTTCAGCCTTTAATTCAGGTGTTAATTTATCTTGCTCATCTATTAATCGGGTTACATCCTGTTTGCGCTCATAAATTTGTTCATAATGTTGATGTGTTTGATGAATATCATTGATTTGAACTTCATCGAGTGACCCTGTCGCTTCTTTACGATAACGCGCAATAAAAGGAATCGTATTTCCTTCTGATAATAAATCTAGTGTTGCTTCGACTTGCTTTACTGGAATAGTAAGTGCTTGACTGACTTGTTTAATGAATGAAACGGGAGTTACTTGTTCTGTCAATTATTTTTCTCCTTTATGATTAGGTACTGTAATAATCTCTTCAATCTTGTCTGATGTAATTCTAATAGCAATTAAATCCAGGCCATAGACTGCGCCTCCATCAATTCCATATTTGCCATCATTACTTTGATAGGGGCCACCTTCTGGTTGAAGTGTCATCGTCGGTGTATGCCCAAAAATAATTTTTTTATTGGTATGGTTATGATGATTCAAAAATTCTTCGCGTGTCCAAATAAATGTTTCTGTCGAAGATTCACGCCAGTCTGACAAACTTAAATCAATGCCTGCATGAACTATAATAAAGTCCCCAAATTCCATATAATAAGGCAATGACTCTAACCAGTTTATTAACCATGGATATTCATTTAAAATTTCTTCACGATAAGTTTGTCCATCTTGAGAATCAATCATATCTCTAGAAATATTTAATAAATCAGCAATGGTCGTTTGTCCACCATTTAAATAGTATTGTGTCCAATAACGTTCCGGATCCATTAGAAAATGTAACAACATTTCTTCATGATTCCCTCTCAAAGCAATCGCATCATTTAATAATGTCAATTCATGAACTAAGAGTAATGTTTGTCGACTATCGATACCTCGATCAATATAGTCGCCGACAAAGATCAGTTGTTCTTCGGTTCTCTGCCAATATGTTAATATTTCTTCAAAATGATGAATCATTCCATGAATATCGCCAATAACAAAAGCCTTTTGCATCATTTGGACACCTACTTTCTGATAGCTAGTATAGCATAATTAAATAATTCAAGAAATAAGCACTCTATCAACTTTTTCTCAAAACACGAACATTCAGAAATCATTTCATTAAAAAATGTTCATTTTAATGAAAATGCCTTTATTTCTTATATAATTGAGTCATCCAATATTTAAGGAGGAAATTATGAAATCAATGGCTCGTTTTTTTGATTTTGAAAGACATAATACTTCAATGACAACAGAAGTATCTGCTGGGATTACTACCTTCTTAGCAATGTCTTACATTATTTTTGTCAATCCAGCAATCTTATCTGAGACTGGAATGCCGGCACAGGCAGTGTTCTTAGCAACATTATTTGCTTCAGCAGCTTCAACTTTGTTTATTGGTTTATTCGCCAATGTACCGTATGCTTTAGGACCTGGAATGGGACTGAATGCTTTTTTTGCTTATACAGTAGTATTTGCATTAGGTTTTACTTGGCAAGAAGCTTTATCAATGGTATTTATTTGTGGAATTTTTAACGTTATTATAACAATTACCAATATCCGAAAATTATTAATCACAGCAATACCAGAATCACTGCAACATGCGATTTCTGCCGGTATTGGTGTTTTTATTGCTTATATCGGCTTTAAAAATGCGAATCTATTCCAGTTCACTGTTTCGGCTGATAATATTATTTCAGTCAATAATCAAGCAGGTAATATCGCTAATGGCGAAGTGAATTCCGTTGTGGCAAATGGCGGTGTGCTTCCAGAACTCGTCAACTTCACTGATTTTACATCCTTGATTACTATTCTCGGTTTGATGGTGACCATTATCTTAATTATGCGTAATGTTCGCGTTGCGATTTTAATCGGAATTGCTTTTACCACTATACTGACACTCATTTTCAGTGACTTTAGTTTCGCAAATATTAATTGGAGTGATAATTCATTAGGTAGTGCGTTCCAGGAGTTAGGGACAACCTTTGGTGTGATCTTCACTTCAGAAGGACTTCCTTCACTCTTTAGTAAACCTGAACGAATTCCATTAACTTTAATGACAATATTCGCTTTTAGTTTAGCAGATGTTTTTGACACAGTAGGAACTTTTATTGGAACTGGACGTAAATCAGGAATTTTCTCACAAGAAGATGAAGATGCGATCAGCGGTGGAGATGGAAACTCAAAAATGGAACGTGCTTTGTTCGGAGATTCTGTCGGAACAATCATTGGGGCCATTTTCGGTACATCGAATACTACGACATTTGTTGAATCAGCTGCTGGAATTGGCGCAGGGGGACGTACTGGAATGACTTCTGTTGTCACTGCCATTTGTTTCCTACTCGCTGCATTCTTGTCACCACTTATTAGTATCGTTCCACCGAATGCGACTGCTCCTGCATTAATAGCAGTAGGGATTATGATGCTCAGTTCATTACGTGATATCGAATGGGAAAACTTCGATGAGGCGGTACCAGCATTCTTTGCTAGTATTTTTATGGGCCTATCTTATTCCATCTCAAATGGGATTGCGGCTGGTTTTATCTTCTATGGATTGATAAAAACTGCTAAAGGCGAAGCCAAAGATGTCCATCCTATTATTTGGGTTTCAATCGTACTATTTATATTGAACTACATCATTATGGCTACTATTTAACCCCATCAATTTTATCAATAATCATAAAAAACGACTCCTCAACAATGGAGTCGTTTTTTGATTCAATAATTAATGCTTTTATGTATTATCAAATGATTATCCCTTTAAAAGAATTGAATCAGCAGACGGATTTAATTTTCCTTCTGGTTCATTGCGTCCTTGAATAACATAGCGAGCAGTATCTATCGCTTGATCTTCAGTCGCCTTTTCAACAATTTTTTGTGTATCATCAGCGAAATGGCGATTAAATAAAACAGACACTTCCACATCTTCTAGATCCGTCAACATCTCATAGTCTCCCATACTGTCACCAAAAACCATCACAGGATCTCTATTACTATGTCTTGGTTTAATATAGCGGCGAATAATTTCTGTTTTTCCTTTACCTGAACTAATCACTTTGTCACTAGACATCATCGCTGTAATACGATTTTCACTATCATAATCATATTGCATTGCAAAAATGTTTGTCTCAGGGACAGGATAATCGCCGTAAACTACGGCATTTTTCACGACATCTATTGGACTTGCTGAGACAATATAAATTTCAAAGCCATTTTTATCTAATGTTTGATACAATTCTTTCATTTCAGGGATGAAAGCTAATCCACTATTAAAATCTACGGACACATGTCCATATTTTCCTGGCTCTGTGGTTTTAAATTCATGATGTTTAAATGGGATCTGAGACATCGTTTGAAAAGCTTGATGACAGTATGTTTTAAATTCATCACGGTCGTAATTAACAAACCAATAGGTCAACCAAGGTTCACCTGGTAAGCGGTGAAAATATTTATTAGCGATGGTATGAAAATAATAAAGCTTTGCTCGAAAATTCATAAAATATGATTGTTGACGAATCTCTTTTAAAGTCATATCTCGAGTATCTGCATTAATATAGTGGTCATATAAAAACTGATAATTATCGATAATATCTTCAATCAATAAATGAATTTTTTCTGATGATCGATGTGGTGATTTGGCTGTAAGTAATGCATAAAATTCTTCAGGTGTCAGTTTATAAGTGAGTGTATACATCATATAAATCATAATAGATTTTTGAACATTATGAATAATCGTTGTGTCATCAAAATCAAACACAACATATGGACGTTGATCAATCGATTGTTCAGAATCATTCGCATATTTAGCTATCAAATGTGTTAGACGTTGATATACGATAGGATTCCAACTTTTAATTTGCAAATTATCGTCTGTCCTTTCTATTTTATTGTCTTGAAATGAAATACATCAGGATTCTATTTATTCGTTACAAAGACGGGCGACAATTGCTTAGCTAAGAGTGTTGCAAACAAAATCTTAACCATATCACCAGGAATAAAAGGAATCAGTCCGGCAATAAGTAATTCTGTCAAATTTAATGTTACGCCATTCACTTGAGCAAGCACTAACCACATATATGGCAAACCAATACCGTAAATAACTAATGACATCAACATACCTGCTAAAAATAAATGTTTAAATGTTCGATGCTTAACTTTAGACAAATAGATTGCTCCTGTAGCTGCAGCAAACATAAAACTAATCACAAATCCAAATGCTGGACTTAAAAAAGATTGATAACCTCCACTAAAACCAGCGAAAACGGGTAAACCAATCACCCCCATCAGCAGATAACAAAATCCAGTAAAAAAAGCATTTTTTGGACGCAATAAATACCCTGTTAAGAGGGCTGCTAATGTTTGCAAAGTAATCGGCACAGGTTGAATCGGTATCGATAGTTGCGAACAAATAACAAGTAAAGCAATCATTAAAGCGGTTAATGTTATATCTCTTGTCTTCATTGTGTGTATCCTTTCTCAATAAATTGTATCGATGATAATGTTAGATTCATTCCATATAATGATTCAATTTCGCCCTGTTGATTTTCCATGAGTAAATTACCTTGCTCATCAATGCCTCGAATGATGCCCGTTTGCTTTTGTTCATCCAGTTGATAGTCTACCTTACAATTTAGACCCAATAATCGCTTTTGATATTCATTCATAAATCTTTTTTCTTCAAAATACCGTGCATAATGATCAAATTGTCCTAAAAATAAATTAATCAATTCATTCAAATTAACATTATCAGGTAATGTCTCTCCAAAGATAGTTCCTGCTACTTTTTCTACTTCCGGATGAGATGTTTCAAAATGTCCCGCAAGATTGATGCCAATCCCAATCACTACATGCGAATAAGAGCCTGTTTCAACATCCATTGTCACTTCTGTTAATATTCCAGCAACTTTACGACCTTGATAAAATAAATCATTTACCCATTTAATTTGTACTTTATCTGTCAAATATTCTTCTAAGGCTTGGGCCATCGCTGTTGATGCTAAGAGAGTAAACAATGGCAATGATTCTGGCTCTATTTTATTTTTTACTTTATAGGCTAATGTAAAATATAAACCATGTGTCAAATCCGACTGAAAAGATTTGCCATGACGACCACGTCCAGATGTTTGTTTGGAAGAAATAAGCAAATAATGTTCCTCTGAATGCTTAATAATATATTCTTTGGCTAAATCATTTGTGGAAGATACTTCAGGCTGATATTCAATTATCATATTAGGCCAGACATTTTTAATCAGTGCAGGTTCAATCTGATTCACATGAGAAACTAGAAAATACCCCTGTCCTCGATCGCTTTCTATTTGATAGCCTTCTTTTTTTAATTGTTGAATGACTTTCCAAATAGCATTTCGTGTGACTTGAAATTCATCTGCTAACTTCTGTCCTGAAACATTGGATTGTGCTTCACTTAAATGTTGAATCACTCGATCTCTTAAATTCATAACACCCTCCTATCATTATAAGTTTATTATAAACGGGCGTGTCACCTTAAGTCAACAAACAGGTGACAATAAACAATAGAAAAACAATCTTTTAATATAAAATCGTATCCCTAATAAAACTTTTTATTCTTATCTAAAATGAATCCATGTTATACTGTCGTAAAAGGAGGATTTAGATGAATCATTCACCTCAAAATAAAGTTTACAGATATTGCATTAATACAAAACAGG
>JBHWOV010000055.1:0-3918 GCA_043424535.1 Aerococcaceae bacterium | reverse complement strand
TATATTGGAACCATGGCAGAAGTTTATTATTTATAACATTCTAGGTTTTTTCCAAAAGGGAACAGAGATAAGACGCTATAAAGAAGTCTTTATCTTTTTACCACGTAAGAATGGTAAAACAAGATTTGTTAGTGCTTTATCATGGGGATTAGCATTATTAGAGCGTAGATCCGGTTCAACGGTTTATATTGTTGGTGCTGCTTTAAAACAAGCTATGCAGTCATTTGAGTTTATTAAATATAATCTTGCAGAGATGGGCGAACTAGAAAACTTCAGAGTTTTAGATAACAATATGGAGCATTCAATCAGTGGTTCGCTGGGCGATGGTTCGTTATTCATTCAAGCCTTGGCTGCTAATCCTGATGCACAAGATTCGCTTAACTGTAATATCGGTATCGCCGATGAGTTACATGCGTATAAGAATCCGAAGCAGTACAACATAATCAAAGAAGCAATGAAAGCATATACGAATAAGTTGATGATTGGTATTACTACGGCAGGCGATGACATGAATACGTTCTGTTACAACCGACTTAAGTATTGTCAGAAGATACTAGATAAAACAGTAACGGATGAACAGTATTTTGTTTTTATTGCTAAGGCGGATGAAGATGAAAATGGTGATGTTGATTACACTAATCCAATCGAGCACGAAAAAGCTAATCCGAATTATGGTGTAACGATACGTCCTGAAGATATGGAGAATGATGCGTATCAAGCACAGAATGACCCTCAACAACGAAAAGATTTTTTAGCAAAGTCATTAAACATCTATACAAGTGCAATGCGTGCTTACTTTAATATTGATGAATTTAGAAGCAGTGATACGCAATTTGATTGGACCATTGAAGAATTAGCTAAGATGAAGATTGATTGGTACGGCGGGGCCGACTTATCTAAGTTGCATGACTTAACTGCAGCTGCGGTATACGGTCAGTATAATCACGAAGGAAAATCAATTGATATTGTCATCACACATGCTTTCTTCCCGGTCGTTATGGCACATGCAAAAGCCGAAGAAGATAACATACCACTGTTTGGTTGGCAAGATGATGGTGTTCTAACAATGAGTAACACTCCAACGGTTCATTATACCGATATTATTAACTGGTTTATTATGATGCGTAAGCTAGGATTCAAAATTAAAGAAGTAGGGTTTGATAGAAAGTTTGGTCGTGAGTTCTTTAACGGAATGAAGAAAGCTAGATTTAGAATCGTGGATCAACCTCAGTATTTCTATAAAAAGTCTGAAGGATTTAGACGAATTGAGAATAAAGCTAAGAACGGTGAATTATACTACCTACATAATCAAGCATTTGAATATAGTGTGCAGAATGTACATGCAATCGAAAAAACCGACGATATGATTCAATATGAAAAAGTTGAAGATAAGTCACGTATCGATTTATTTGATGCGGGGGTATTTGCTTCAGTAAGAATGCTTGAAGCTTTAACGAGCCAAGAAAGTGTATCAAGTTGGCTCAATAGAGATTAAAAGAAGGGCGGTGAATAAATGAGTTTTATGAAGAGAGTAAGTAATATGTTCAGAAGAAGTATTAATAATGATTCCTCAAATGCTAGTCGCTTTTGGGCTTTGAATAAAGCGGGCTATTTTGAAGATTACCCAGGATTTGTAAAATTATCAGACAATCCGGACGTAAAGATGGCTGCGTATAAATTAGCGGACCTTGTAAGTAATATGACGATTCATCTGATGGAGAATACAGATGGTGGAGATAGACGCATTCACAATGGATTATCAAGAAAGATTGATATCAATCCATGTAAAGGTATGACGAGAAAAACATGGATTTACAATATTGTTACGAATTTACTTTTGAATGGTGATGGTAATTCAATCATCCATATTAGTATCGATCCTGAAACGTTATTGATTAAAGATTTAACTCCCTTTGATATGGATTATGTCGAGTATAAACACAAAAAAGGTGAGATGTATATAAAGTATAAAGATGACGATTATCATATGGATGAACTGATTCATTTTGTAACTAATCCAGATCCATCACAACCATGGAAGGGGCGAGGATTTAGAATTGAGTTAGGTGATATAGTTAAAAACTTAAACCAAGCAAACAAAACAAAGAATGAGTTTATGCGGAGTAATTACTTACCAAACCTTATTGTAAAAGTAGACGCATTGAACGAAGAGCTAGCCTCTAAAGAAGGTCGTGACCGTGTTAAAGATAAATACTTAGATAGTGATAAAGCGGGTGAACCATGGGTTATTCCAGCTGATTTACTAGAGGTAGAACAGATTAAGCCATTATCCTTAAAGGATATCGCAATTAATGAATCGGTTGAACTAGATAAAAAAACAATCGCTGGACTTTTACAAGTTCCGGCTTTTTTTCTTGGAGTTGGTGACTTTAACAAAGATGAATATAACAACTTCATTAATACTAGAGTGATGAGTATTGCTCAAACAATCGCTCAAACACTAACTAGAGATTTGGTGTTTAGTCAAGATTGGTACTTCAGATTGAATCCACGAAGCCTATATGCATATAACATCACTGATCTGGTTAGTGCTGGGGGTGCAATGGTCCAAATGAATGCTATGAGACGTAATGAATTAAGAGATTGGGTTGGATTGGATCCAGACGAAGAAATGGAAGAGTTGATTGTTCTTGAAAATTATATACCTGTAGAACAACTAGGAGACCAAGAGAAACTGAAAGGGGGTGAGTAAAAAGTGGAAGAGAAACGAACTAGCTTTTTAAAAATTGATATAAGGGCTAAAGAAGAAGAATCGCAGAAGTACTTAGATGCTTATTTTATTAAGTATAACGAAGAAACAGAATTATGGCCTGGATTCTTTGAAGAAGTCGCCCCAGAATCTGTTGTAAACAGTTTAAGAAATAATGACATCGTTTGTCTGTTTAACCATATTGATGGTGTTGTTTTAGGAAGAACTGGAAACAATACACTCAAATTGAATTCGGATAGTACAGGATTATTTGGAACAGTTGAAATTAACGAAAATGATGCGGAAGCAATGAATATTTACTCACGTGTTCAGCGTGGTGATATTACTGCTTGTAGTTTTGGGTTTTATCCTACTAAGGAAGAATATGAAGATAGAGAAGACGGAACATTTAAAACAACGATTAAAGATATGAATCTAATCGAAGTGTCTATTGTTACATTCCCAGCTTATCCCTCAACAGAAGCTTCAGCCCGTAAAAAAGATGTTAATAAATTTAAGAAAGAAGTACTGAATAAAAGAAAAACCAAACTAAAGGAGAGATTAGAATTATGGCAAATCCAGTAATTATTGCTGCTCGATTAGGTAAGAAACGTAGTTCGATGGAAAGTTTAACGGAGGAATTAAATTTATTAATTGCTCGACGCGATGAGTTCTTAGGTGCTATTGACGATGCAGAAAACGAAGAAGATATTAATACTATTGAAGAAGAAGTTGATAGTGTTCAAGTAGATATTGATGAGAAAGAAAGTCAAAAAACTAAGCTTCAGAAAGAATTAGATGATCTTGAAGCTGAACTTGAAGAAGCTAATAATAAAAAACCAAGTCCTGAGGATGATGAAAAAGAAAATGACAAAGGGGATCGTAGTATGAACAAAAAAGACTTAGTAGAGGTACGTAATGGCTTAGATGCTTACGTTCGTAGCAAAGGGCAAACACGCGACAAATTTACAACTGTAGAAGGTGGCGCTTTAGTACCAGATGAATTGAAGAAGCCTCAGTTAGAGGAACCTTATGAGGAGTTGAATTTAGTTCCATTCGTAAATGTTGTAAAAGTGAATAGTGGTGCTGGATCTATGCCAGTAATTAAACGCGCAACTGGAAAGATGACTAGCGTTGAAGAGTTGGCGGAAAACCCTGAATTAAACGTTCCATCATTCAATGATGTTGATTATAAGATTGTAACTTAC
>JBHWOV010000054.1:0-5927 GCA_043424535.1 Aerococcaceae bacterium | reverse complement strand
AATGTAAATTTGATTTGTTTTAAAATTCATGAGCCTTGCTGTTCACACGAATTGCAAGGCATATTTCTACACCTTTTCATTAATTTGAGTTATAATAATATCTATAGACGTTAGATACTCTATTTGTCTAAATCAAACCTTAAAGGAGAGATGTATTTTATGAAGAAATCTTTACGTCAAATGATTACTGTTGGATTAAGTGCAATGATGGTGGTTGGCGTTTCAGCGAATCTAGTTACTGCACAAGAATCTAGTGATGCATCTGAATCAACATCAGAAGTTTCTGAAAGTGTTGATACAAATGCAGAAGAAACACCTGCATCAGAAACACAATTAGGTGTAGAGGAAGCATTGAAAATATTCGAAGAAGAATATCCTGAATCACAAATCGCAAAAATCCAAGTCGAATTAGAAAATGACGACGACAATGACGATAATGATGATGACGATGCAGAAGATACTGAATCAACATCAACTGAACAAGAACGTGTTTATAATATTGAGATCGAAGGATTAGACAAAGATCTTAATGAATATGAACTAGACATTGAATGGGTAAATGGCGAAGTTCGTCAACAAGAATTCAATGAAGGTTGGTTCAATTATGACGATGATGATAATGAAGAAGCATCAAGCGAATCTGCTTCAGATGTTCAAGAATTCGAACATAAAACATTGAATCTAGAAGAAACCATTACAATTGATGAAGCTTCAGAAATTGCTTTAAATGAAGTTGGTAATCAAGGTGAAATTACTGAATGGACTTTAGAAGCAGATACTGCTGATTTCTGGGGAGCATTCGGTGATGAAGGTAATGAAAACCCAGTTTGGGAAATCCAAATTGACAATATGGAAGCAGATGAAGATACAGAAGTTCATATTGATGCTATCACTGGCGAAGTATTGAACAAAGCTGAAGTTCAAGAAGACGCAGCTCAAGCAGAACAACAAGGTGCTGCACAATCTGTGGAATCTGAACAACAAGCTGCTGAAAGTTCAGCTGAATCAGAAGTAGAATCTGTAGAAAGTTCAGCTTCAGAAGAAGTTGAAAATGCAGAATCAGCTGCTTCAGAGGCAACAGACCCAGCTGCAAGCGAAACAGAAACTGATACAGAAGCTTCAACTGAGTCACAAAACTAATATAGTAGTACAGTATATAAAAGGACGATGGTTTTCCATCGCCCTTTTTGCGTTTCTTGATTAAATAGTAAACTTCTTAGTCAGATTCAACTTGCAACATCATCGTTGCTGTTTGAAGTAATTTAATGGCCAATTCGTGGTGGTCAGAGATTAAATTAAAGACAGCATCTTCAGATAATACACCACATTCAATATCTTGCAATTCATCGCTTTCCTCAGATAAATCTTTAGCTTGATGATATGAATCACTACCATAATATGTCAATAATGAACGATAATTTACTTCATTCATTTGAAATTGTTCTGTTAATTCATCTAATTCTTTTATTAATTGATCGGTTTGATTTAAAATTTTTTCAAAATATTGTACTTCTTTTTTAATTTTTGTGATATTATCATTCATGATATTCTCCTTGGAATATGATATTACTTCTCAATTCCTGCGATCCCTATCGTGCCAGGCCCACCATGAGTTGCGATAACCGCACCCGTTTCCACATAATCATCAATAAATACCCCGTATTCACGTAATCGTTGATAAGCAATTTCTCGTTGTTCTTGGGTAGATCCTGGAGTGGCGCAAAGTAACACGGTTTTTGGATCAATATTGCAATCTGTCATAAACTGATCAATCAGTTTAACGATATTTCGCTTGAAAGAGCCACGATATTTTTTTCCTGGCACTAAATAACCATTATCCATAACAATTGATGGATTAATTTTTAAAATATTCGCGCTATGAAATGCTAAACTAGAAACCCGCCCACCAGCCTTTAAATATAATAATGTTTGAGGCAGAAAATAAAAATGAGTCTTTTGACGTAATTTTTCAACGAATTGAACAATATCTTCTGGTGTTATATTATTATTGTTTTGTACGTATTTTGCTGTTTCTATTGCAATAAGCGCCAATCCTATAGAAACTTGTTTACTGTCCACTAAGGTTATTTTTTCAGGATTAATTTCTTCGGCAGCCATTTTAGCTGCTTGAAAGGAAACGGTTGTCACAGCTGAATAGCCGATATGAATAATATGTGCATCAGGGTTTTCAACAAAAATTGCTTTAAAATGCTCTGCATTATCATATGGTGTCGTTCCTGAAGTTTGTGGTAGGACTTTATTTGCATCATAGTATGCATATATTTCTGATGCGGGGAATTCCCCATCATCATAAGTCTTGCCATTCATATTGATATGCATTGGTACAACCCGAATATCATACTTCTCAATCATTGCTTGGGTTAAATCGGATCCAGATTCAGTCGAAATGATGTATTTCATATTTTCCACCCGCTTTATATAGTTTATTGTTTAAGTATACCGCATTCAAATATGAAAATGAATCTTCATTTCATTTCATCTCTAAGTTTTAAAAATCAAAAAACCCGCTTTTCAGCGGGCTCATTCATCCTTATTAGATGTCATTTATAGTTATTCTTCACTTGAAGCACTTTCTTCGGATGAGTCAGATGCTGTTGATTCTTCTGAAGAATTAGCTGAAGATTCATTTGATTGATCTGCAGGTTTAACTTCTTCTTCTGTGACCCATTTGTGATTGCGGACTGGTTCAGGGTCTGTTTCATTTGTTGGTAAATAATCTACCATATAAACGACGGTTTCTTGAACATCAGTGATTTCAGCTTCTTGACCTTTCATGCCTTCCATATGTTCGGCATCAATAGTAATGGTGTCACCCACTTCAAATGCTTGTTGTTCTTCTTGTTGTTGACCTTCTTCTGTTTCTTCATGTACAACCCAACGATGTTCTTCCACTAATTCACCGGTATTCGCATCTTCATAAGTTACTTCATAAGCGATCGTATCATAGGCACCAACGATTTTAGCTTCAGCATCTTGCATTCCTGGCATATGATCTGTATCTAGAATAACAGCGTCGCCTTCTTTAAATTTAGGATCTGCTGCTTCTTGAATGCCTTCTGGTAATTCACCAGATTCATCATGTTCCATATGCATCATTTCTGATGTAGATTCTGACATATCACTCGTACTATCTGATGACTCTTGAGCATATACTGGTGTCATTGCTGATAAAATAGTGAATGCTGATACTAATAAAATTTGTTTATACATTAATTAAATTCTCCTTTTCCAATACATATACTTTAACATATTATAATTATTTTTCAATCAATATGCTTATAGTATCTATGAAAATTAAATTCCCAAAATAAAAACCTTCCACTTTTGCATTCTAGCAAGAGTGAAAGGTTTCTATATTTCATTAATACTTTAGTTAATTAATCTTCTAATTTGCCTTTTTTAAATAAGAAATATGCCACGATTAATGATACAACCATATTAGTAATCAAAATATATGATTGGTTAGAGGCATAGTTTGATGGGCCTAAAAAAAAGAATAGACCGACCGCAAAAATTAATGGCGTAATCGATAATTTCTTCGATTTAATTATTTGTGGTACGGTAATGGCTCCATAAAGTGCTGGTGTGATTTGATCAAAACCAGGTTTCAAATATGGGTGATTTAAAATCGGAACAAGCCATGTACCAATAAGAAAAGCTCCCAAAATTAAAATCACAATTGTGACCATTGATGAGACACCGACCATGATAATTGCGATGACATCACCCTTTTCTGTCCCAGGCTCAACACCCATGATTTTTTGACCAGATATCGTTACAGGTAATTTCATATTTGTAATATTTCCAGTAATGGAACCAAGATACATCGCTCCAGCTCCAAATACTTGATAGAAAGACAAATTCTCTACGACTGCAGTTGGTAGGAAAATCGCAATTAACGAAGAACTGGCTGCTAAGGCCTTACCAAAATCCAATCCCACCCCATAATAATAGGCAGTACCAATAGGTACGGAAAACATCGCAATTAAAGCAATAATACTCGTAATTCTACCTAAACTATTGATTTCATTTGAGAAGCGCATCGACGCTTCTAATTCTTTATTTGTTTTCTCTGTCATCGTATTTCCTCCTTAAGCATTCGCAAAGATAATGACTGCCACCATGCCAACAATAAGAGAAATCGGCAGAGAAAAATCACTTAATGTTGAGCGATTAAATTTCTCAGCTGCCCAATTACAAATAAGGGCTGCAGCCGCTGATGAGAAGAAGGCGACCATGCCATTAATATTTTGGGTATTTACTGCATAAGGTGTTGATAATGTGATCAGCATGGCGATAAATAATGCCGCTGAAAAAACACTCATGAAGCCACCACCGACAGCTGCTGATTTAGAATTTTTCATAAAATTATCTAATCGTTTCATAAAGAAGATATTGAAGACAATTCCCCAAATAATTCCAATCGTCATGACAAACATAATGATCACGAATGATTCTGAAGTCATGCCTGGATCCGAAATATCTTGCAATCCTAATGCTTGAGCTGCGACGTTCGCAGCTGTTCCTTCATAAACAGCTGATCCTACTATTGAGAGACGTAACCATGGGAAATATTTTCCTAAGGGAACTGACAGTGCGAGCATCATCACGATAATGGGCAGTGAAGGTACTACGGATAATGCGGCTGAATTATAAACAGCTTTCTTTAAGTCAGCACTATTCATATCTAATTCAAGTCCACGTTTCCATGCTTTTCGCACAAAAATTGCCGCTTGAAGAAAGACAATTAAAATAACAATCGCACATAATAAAAAGACAATATTACTATTGGCTACCTGTAAGTAATCCTGCATTGGTTAGTCCTCCTAAGATTTCATATAATCTTTGATAGCTTGTTTATAAATATCAACGAAATCTAAATATTCTTGTACTTCAACATATTCATCAACCACATGCGCAACAGACATATTACCAGGTCCATAAATTGCTAAATCATATTCATCTGAGATACGGCTGAAATTCGATGCATCCGTTGCACCGCCAATTGTTTCACGCGATACAGCCTCAGGGTCTTCATTCGCGTTAACTAATGCTTCAATTAATGGATTATCTGCAGGTGAAGTTGCAAAATAATTATTTTGTAAAATATTTAATGATAATTCACCTTTAGAGGATGCATTTACTTCTTCAATTGCTGCATTAATTTGATCTAATACTACTTGATTATCAACTTCTGGTATTGTTCGCGCATTTGCTTTCATGATAACTTTTTCAGCAACCGAGTTAATTTGAGCTCCACCATTGATGACAGTATTGACGTTAATCGTGTCACCTAAATCTTCATTTGTTCCTTTAGCGAATGCTTCAGCAAATTTCTCATTTGAATTATTAATATAATCGACCATAAGTTGTAATGCATCAATTCCGACTTCAGGCATTGAACTATGCGCTGATTGCCCTTGTGCATGAATTTCATATTGAAGGGAGCCTTTATGTGCATAAATAATCGTTTTTTGACCAGATGGTTCCGCAATTAAGAAACCGTCGGCGCCATCTAAATGGCCTTCTTCTGATAATTGTTTTGAACCGTACATACCAATTTCTTCACCGACAGTTGCAGCAAGTCGAAGTGTACCATTAAATTCAGCGCCTTCTTCTTTTAATTCGATCATTGCTAAGACTAAGGCCATTAGTCCAGCTTTCATATCATTGACGCCACGTCCATACATTTTTCCATCATGAATTTCAGCACCATAAGGATCATATGTCCAATAAGAAGGATCTCCTTCTGAAACAACATCCGTATGTCCAGATAAGACGAGTAATTTCCCATCTTCTTTTCCTTTAACATCCGCAACTAATGATACACGGCCTTCGTCATATTTTACTCCATAACTATCAATGCCATACTCTTTTAATAAATCAGCTAGATAATTTGCTACCTC
>JBHWOV010000053.1:0-3063 GCA_043424535.1 Aerococcaceae bacterium | reverse complement strand
TCCACGTAAACCATTCATCTCTACATCGGAAATTGGGATCTCATCTTGTTCACCATTTCCGTTCGGATCTTCATCCCTAAAACGGACCATTAAGTCATAGAACTCTTCAGTAGTTTGTGGAATCTCTTCAACTCCTAGATTTTTTAGCCATTCACCGTTATACCAAACAGGCCCCATAATCCAAGAAGCCGTATCATTTTGAACGATATTGGGTAAAGCATAGATATGCCCATCTGTCGTTGTTATTGACTGTCTGATTTCTGGATTATCTTCAAGTAATTGGTAGAAATTTGGTGCAAAGTCTTCTAACATATCTTCCAATGGAACAAGTAATCCTTGACTGCCATAATCTACTTCTGTTGACGCGTTCAGTGAGTTCGGTCCGCCAGCATAAACAATATCCGGTAATTCCCCACTCGCGAAAGCTAAGTTTAACCTTGTCGCAAAGTCACTTTGCGGTGGTGTGGTGTAATTAAATTCAATATTAGTCAACTCAGAGTACTCTTGAAGTGTAGGCATATCAGACCATTCCGACATACCAACACCTGGAGCTAATAAGTCCAATGTTAAAGTTTCTTCGACTATTGGAAACCCTTCTGTAGCCACTTCAACAGGCTCGTTATTATTTGATGCTTGTTCTGAATTATCTGAATTTCCACAAGCTGCAAGTAACAAGGCACTCATTGGGATTAAAGTTTTTTTGATTAAATTTTGATGCTTCATTTCTATGTACCTTCTTTCTTATGTCTAAACTAACCTTTCAACGAACCGATCATCACCCCTTTAACAAAATACTTTTGAAGAAATGGATAAATTAATATGAGTGGTAAAGTCGATACTATCATCACACCATACTTAATAACCTGGCCTAGTTGCTGTTGGCTGTATAGGAACTCTGCCATTTCTCCAGTCATTTGCATAGTAGGATTTGATGACATATCTTGTAAGACAAGAATTTCTCTTAAAATCATCTGTAATGGATATTTATCACGGTCACTAATATAAATTAATGCATTAAAGTATTGGTTCCAGTGACCTACACCATAAAATAATGCCATGACTGCAATAATTGGCTTAGATAGTGGTAGGATAATGTAGAAAAATCGTTTAAAATAAGATGCCCCATCCATAATCGCTGCTTCTTCAATTTCTGAAGGTATCGATGATTGGAAGAATGTTCTAGTGACAATAATGTTGTAAACTGAAGCTGCATTAGGTAAGACCAACGCCCACACAGTATTTCCAAGTCCTAGACCTGTCACTAAAATATATGAAGGAATTAATCCTCCACCAACAAACATAGTTACCATCATCAATTTGGTCACGACATTTTTCCCGACAAAGTCAGGTCTGGATAAAGCATAACCAGCAGGAATAGTCACAAATAAGTTAATACTCGTTCCTAATACGGTATAGAAAATCGTATTAGCATAACCACGCCATAATGCCTGATTTTCAAAAATCGTTTGATATCCTTCAAAAGTAATTCCTTTAGGAAAAAGTAACATCTTCCCGGAGTTCACTGCAATCGGATCACTGATTGAAGCACTAACAATATAGATTAGAGGATAAGCTACAATGATCAATGCAATTGTTAAAAAGAGATAAACAAAAATATTGAATACTTTATCTGACCCGGTTAATTTTATATTTCTAGCACTTTCCATTATTTATCTCCTTTCTACCAAAGACTTACGTCACTAATTTTTGAAGTGATTTTATTTACGGTCAGCAATAATATGGCATTAATAACTGCGTTAAACATCCCAACTGCTGCTGCATAACTATACTGTGCATCTAAAAGGCCTTGCTGATAAGTAAAAGTGGCAATCACGTTAGATGAAGCCATATTCAGTGGGTTTTGCATTAATAAAATTTTCTCGTAACCCATTGACATAATGGTTCCCATATTTAAAATCAATAAAATTACAATGGTAGGAATTAATGCTGGGATATTGATATACCACAATCGTTGTAGTCGAGTTGCCCCGTCAATCGTTGCTGATTCATGCAACTGTGGATCAACAGAGGATAATGCTGCCATATAGATGACAGAGTTCCACCCAGTACTTTGCCAAACACCAGATAACACATAAATTGTCTTGAACCATCTTGGATCTTCCAAGAATGCCTGACGTTCAAAGCCGATCGCAGCTAAAATATGATTAATTAAACCAGTAGATGGTGATAAGAATGCCACTAACATTCCAACAATCACAACGACCGAAATGAAGTGTGGCGCATAAGTCACTGTTTGTGTTATCCGTTTGAATGGGCCGTTGCGTGCCTCATTTAACAATAATGCCAGGATAATCGGTAAAGGAAATCCGACAATCAATTCATAGATGCTGATCCCTAATGTATTTTTTAGTAAATCTGTAAAATAATAAGAGTTAAAAAAACGTCTAAAATGATCAAAACCAACCCAAGGGCTATTCCAAATACCTAATGTAGGAATATAATTTTTAAATGCAATTTGAATCCCATACATAGGCCCATAGTGGAAAATAAGAAAATAGAGTACAGCGGGCAAAATTAAAATATATAATTGCCAATTGTTTACGAAATTCTTTTTAAATCGACTCTGTCGTTCAGGTTCTTTTTTATCTTCGGTCACAATAGCTAATTCCTTCTGCTCTTGTGCTCCATATTTATTCATATCCATCGTCTTCGCATTCCTTTCATTAACACCTATGCCATTACCTATTCTTAGATGCTGAATTTTTCTCTTCAGCTTTATGAATGCCTTGTACCGCAAACCATGAAATTATACCAATCATTATTGGTATACCAAAAAACAAGAACATGAAGGGTATTGCTTCAAAAAGATAACTCATCACAATAAAAGTCACTAGAATAGCTAAAGATTGAATAATACTAGCTAATCCAATAAAAAAACTTTGCTTAATATATAAAGTTAATTTTGGGTAATCATACCGCGCAAAGATGGTAAATAAATAGCTACAGACCACTATGTATACAAATATTAATCCAATTAATACGGAATGAAAAAATATGGACTGGATATATTGAGATGATATATACAAGTCAATGACTAGAGAG
>JBHWOV010000052.1:0-2731 GCA_043424535.1 Aerococcaceae bacterium | reverse complement strand
CCGTCCTAGACCAATTGAAACTAAAGCAATGGTCATCAGTAATTTACTTAGAGTATTAATAATAGCCAAAATGCTTTCTGGTATTGGAATGACTGTCGCAAATATCACCGCTAAAACAAATAAAACAACAAAGACAGGAACGAGATTAATAATAGCTTTTGCATCAAGTTTAACTGATGGATCCGCTTTATGTTCAAGTCTCGCTTGTCTGATACGCATTAAAATGACACCAATTGTTAACGGTACAAGAAATAAAGTCCGTGTTAATTTTGTAATGGTCGCAATTGCTCCAGCCTCATCACTCCATTCAAAAGAAGTGGCCACCACAGATGCTACATCGTTAACAGATGCTCCGGCTAACACTCCATACATCGCATCTGTAAAACCGAGTGCTCTTCCGATAACAGGTAAAATAAATAATGCGACCATAGAATAAATAAGCATTGTCGTAATTGAAATAGCCATATCATTATCCTCAGCTTCAATAATTGGAGCTGTCGCTGAAATCGCAGAACCTCCACAAATAGAAGTACCTATACCAATTAATGCAGCTAATTTTGGTTCGACTTTAAATATACGATTTGCAAAATAACTCATGCCCAAAGATGTGATGACAACAGCCGTTAAAATAAGCAAAACTTGTGCCCCTACTTCACCTAAAATCCTTAATGATAAAGTAAAACCTAATAAAACAATCCCTGTCTTGAGAATATATTTCGAAACAAAACCTGTAATGTTTTTATCCAAACGATCAAATAACGGCGTATGTCGGATAATTGCTCCAATTAAAATTGCCGAAATTGAATTCCCTAATAATGGAAACTGATTACCTAAAAACATCGCCAAAGCCGTCGAGGCCAATAAGATAATCAGAGTTAATATAGAATACATGTTCAACCTTCTTTCTAATTCAACAATTGTTTTATAACATTTGTATTATATATAGAATTTCATCATTTTGGTACAAAAATGATGATCCACTTTGCAATATGATTTTATATCCATTTAATATGGGAATAATTTGTATTAATATATCGCCAATCTTCCATTGTAAATTGATTTAATGCTTCTGGTATCAATGAAGCAATATCTTTATCAGTCATTTCTACAATCTTCGATTCATTAAACCAATGGTAATCTCCACCCCCAACAGCTCGGTACTGAGAGATGGCTAATGTGTATTCTTGCTCGGGATCAATCGGCTGATTTGTTCTTTCGTCAACCAGTGCGATTACTCTGTCTTTTTTTGGCAAATGCATATCAACAATTGCCCGCAATCCAGTGTACATATCCCAGTTGTAATGTTTAGGTTTTGGATGAATATAATCAGGATTTATAACCAATTTTCCTGAATGATCCAATGTTAAATACTCCAAATTAAATGTCATAATGTCATATAATTCTTGTCCTGTAATACGTACCTTTGCGATTAAATTATGATACGGATAGGCATGCAATAAATTTTGTTGCGTAATTTCTCCTGTAAAATTTTTATAATGCTCATTAATCAATGTTGTAGCACTAAAATCAGCACCCGTTACTCTTAATTGAATTTGATTAATCATTTCTATAAAAGGTGTTCCTTGTACTCTAGCCATAAAAATATCATCACTTGAAATTTTTAAGGGAGCTACTCCAAGAATTTGATTCAACCATTCATTTGCTTCAGTAATTTCTGGTTCCATTAAATGCATCAATGTTTCATCTTTTGGGTAATTATTTGCATCGATTAATTCACTAGACATACTGACTAAACGACCTTCTTCTATTTCAAAAATAATATGGCCAATAGATCGTCCAGCATATCCTGGTTGCATTGCAATTGAATAGTTAAATTGTTCATTAATTAAGCGATGTTGATGACCTGTAATTAAGCAATCAATCCCTTCAATTTCTGATAACATTTGATAGCCTTGATTTTCGCCAGTTAATGCTTCCAATGGTTGTCCAGTAGATAAATCTCTTTCAAAGCCACCATGATATGCAACAATGACAATATCAACTTTTGAACGTATCAGTTCAACTGTTTGTTTCGTCATGCTGAAGGCATCTTTAAAAACGAGCCCTTCATAATTCGCTGGCATCTCCCAATTTGGTATGTAATGTGTGGTTGTGCCAATGATTCCAATCTTAATACCTTGTAATTCGATGATTGAAAATGGCTCTCCAAACATAGATTCCTCAGTTTCTTTAGTTAAAATATTATTCGAAAGAATCTCTGCATTGAGTTCATCTAAAATTGAAGTTAAATAAGGTAAGCCATAATTAAATTCATGATTACCAATCACTTGATAATCATATTCAATATAGTTCATTGCCTTAGCTAACACTGAACCATTTTCTTTAATTTGATTTAAATATGTCGTAAAATCGGCTCCTTGAATGAAATCTCCTAAATCAATTAACAGAACTTCCTCTCCGTTAGATTCATACTCATTTTTCAATTGTTTGATTGCATTAGCCGTATTTAATAATGAATGATCGGCATCATCTAATCGATTAATCCAAAAACCATGCATGTCACTTGTATATAACACATGAATCTTTTTCATTATACATCCTCCCTTTACTTTTCCCTTCTATCTTATCATTTTTTGTGTAAAAAATAGCATAAAAATCTAGTTATCCGCATAAAAACTGGACTTATCACACTTTATCAAGGTCAAAACCACTCAATTTACTACTAATTTACTACTTATGAATGAGCTTTGATACGACGATTTATCCTTGA
>JBHWOV010000051.1:0-9864 GCA_043424535.1 Aerococcaceae bacterium | reverse complement strand
ACGTAATTTGAATATCGCTTATTCCGATATTCATCAACGCCATTCTTTCTGTATGAAGAAAGTTGTGCGAATAGAATCATAGGATCAGCATGGACTGACGCACATCAAACTCTTGGCGCTTCAGCGCTTAGAGTTTGAGTAGTCAGCCAAGTCCCGAGACCTTGGCTCGGGACGTTGCCCAATGATGCTATGAGCACAACTTTCGTAATACAGAAACTCACAAACACAAACAAAAAACCACCATCCGGGGAAAGGGTTGGTGGTCTTTGCATTTTATAATCGGCTATCTGGCAGGATAACCATTTGAAAAACAAATTATATAGAAGCAACCGTTAAAATCTGATCGAGCGGCAAATAAATAGAATACGCCGAATTCGCCGGTTGCAAAGCGATCGTTTGATTCAATTGAATCGGTGATAAAACTTGAGCCGTCATTTCGCTACGCTTTAAAGTATCACCCTCATAATATTCAAAAGCGATACTCACCGGCTCTGCAGAAACATAATGATCATGAAGAATTTGTTCAACCTGTGCACTCGGCATCAAGTATTTATCATGATCCATTGTAAAATCAGGCAAAGTAAAAGTTTCAATGAATTGATTCGATAATTGATTGATTTTGTTAATTGTATTTTGAAATGGAACATTTCTGAATGGTATTTCCATGATATCTCCTCCCGAACATTTGTTTGCATTTATAGTATACGAACTTTTGTTCCCCTCGTCAAGTATTAAAAATAAAATAAGTGATTTATTTTTTGAGCAAATTACCATAACAACATAAATGATAGCGTTTACTAAAAATATAGTTTCAAATTAAATGCACAATATATTGATAGTTTTCACAAAGAATATCGTCTAATCAATTTAATTCGGGCATTTCGCTTTCATAAATATATATTTTTTGTTATAATGGAACAGTACTTAAATAAGGGGGTGTGTAAATGGCAAAGTCGACTTTACAAATGATTCAAGCGATTGAAGATCGTGCAGCGCAGTTAGAACAAGATTATCAAGCGCAAATTACAGCACTCGAGGAAAAGCAAGAAGAGCAACTCAAACAAGAAACGGAACAAATGCAGACGGATTATCAGGAATCCTTGCAAACATTCCAGAAGAAATTGGAAGATGAGCTCACTGCTGCTCAAAACGATTTACAAGAAGCGCAAACAGCATATAAAGAAAAGACAAATGAAGCGATGACAGGCATGCGAGAAGGATTAATAGAAAATATTGTCAAAGAGGTGGTGAATAAATATGGCAATTAGCCCAATGAAACGTGTTAGTTTACTAGCGGCGGAAGATTTGGTAGATGATATTTTAACAATCATGCAAGGTTTGCAAGATGTCGAAATTATCGATTTACATGACGCTGCTCAATGGGATAGTGTCGATGATAAAACGGAGTCGCTAATTGATGAGTATGCCAAAGATCATGAATTAACGAGTTCTGATATTATCGAAGAATATGAAACGAGAAGAAATCGCATCGAACGCGCCATCGAACAAGTTCAAAAATTCGTCCCGCAAGCATCATTCTTTCAACGGATGCGCGATGGGAAGCGTGAAGTATCCTATCGTGAAATTGAAGCACATGGTAGACAGTTCGATGAGGAAAAAGTCGTCAATGACACATTAAACAAAATCAAACGACTACGCATTCTCGAAGATGATATTGAAGTTTATCGCGAAGAAATCGATAAATTATATAAATGGCGTAAATTAGAAGTAACGCCAAAGCGACTGCGTTCATTTAACTATGTAACCGGCGTTATCGGCAGAGTCCCAACAACAAATGAAGATGAAATTATAAAACATTTACGTGAAGATGAAGATTTTAAATATGAAACGGTCTTTGTTGACGAGAATGATTATGGTGTCATAGTTTTAAGTTACAACAGAAATCGTAGTGAAATCTTAGAAGAATTGAAACAATATCAATTTATTCCTTTCAATTACTATGATGAATTACTTCCAGCAGAAAAGATTCAACAATATGAAATCTTAATGGAAGGTTCAAAGGAAGAACGTCAAAAACTCATTAAAGAATTGAAATCGAATAAAGAGGTTCTCGAGGATTTACAACTTCAATATGAATATGTCAACAATTTAACGAATCGTGAGCGTGCGAAATATGCTTTCGCTCGGTCAAAGCATTTAATTGCGATTCAAGGTTGGATTGAAGCTAGTCAAGTCGATCATTTCCTTAATGTGATGAAAAAACACATTTCAGATGAAGTGCTCGTGAAAGTTGAAGATCCTAGAGAAGAAGACACGCAACATGTTCCAACGAAACTTCGCAACAATAAATTAGTGAAGCCTTTCGAGATGATTACGAATATGTATGGTGTCCCGAATTATGATGAAATTGACCCAACGCCATTAGTCATGCCATTTTACGCACTATTTTTCGGTATGATGTTAGCGGATCTGGGTTATGGATTACTATTATTATTAGGTTCGGGTATTCCATTGCTGTTATTTAATTTAACGAAATCACAAAAGCAAACATTATCGTTAGTATTAACTTTGGCAGTATCTACTATAGTATGGGGAGTCATTTATGGTTCCTTCTTCGGATTTACGATTGAATGGATGCAAATTGTTAATTTACAAGAATCCGTCATGGAAGTGATGATCTTCTCGATGGGACTTGGACTTATCCATATGGGAATCGCCTTCGGTCTGAATACCTATTTGAAATTCAAGAACAAGGAATATGCAGTAGGTTTCGCAGAAGGATTGCATTGGATATTGGTGATTGTATCGGTCGTCTTAATGATTGTCGGTTCAATGGTCAGTTCCTTATCGATACTATTTAATATCGGTGTAGGATTAGTGATTCTAAGTTTTATTGGAATGTTTGTATCCTATATTGTTGAAGCGGGAAGTATTGCCGGTATTGGCCCTGGTCTATTAGGATTAATTAATGGGGTTAGTTATTTCGGTGATGTAATCAGTTATTCTCGTCTGATGGCATTAGGATTATCTGGTGTAAGTATTGGTGCGGCCTTTAACTTAATTATCGCCCAATTCCCACCAGTCGCACGATTTACAATCGGACTCTTGTTATTTGCAGGATTACATTTATTCAATATGTTCCTATCTGTCTTAACAGGTGGGGTTCACAGTTTACGTCTGATTTTCGTAGAGTTCTTTGGTAAATTCTACACGGGTCAAGGACGTGAATTTGATCCATTAGAAGTCGAAGAGAAATATGTCACAATAAAAAACAAACAAATGGAGGAATAAGCGAATGGAATTTATTTATGAATATGGTGGAACGATTTTAGCAGGGATTGGTGTTTTCTTAGCAGTATCTCTATGCGGAATTGCATCAGCACGTGGCTTAGGACGTGTCGGTGTGTCTGCAGCTGCTCTACTAAAAGAAGAACCTGAAAAATTCGCCCAAGCATTAATCTTACAATTGATGCCAGCATCTCAAGGTTTATACGGATTCGTTATCGGATTCTTAATCTGGTTACAAATGGATGGTGGCTTAACACTTGATCAAGGATTTGGTCTATTAATTGCTGCTTTACCAATCGCGATTGTTGGATACTACTCAGCAGGTAACCAAGCAGATGTTGCGGTTGCTTCAATGGGTATTCTTGCTAAGCGACCTGAAGAGAACTCACGAGGAATTATCCTTTGTTCGATGGTTGAGATGTATGCGATCTTAGCATTTGCGATGTCTTTCCTATTAATTTAATCATGACGAAATCAAGACAAATTAATAAGGAGGGAACGAAATGAGCGAATATACACAATTAGAGAGATCGGTCATTGAACAAGCCCACCAACGAGGCGAACAAGCAGTTGAACGAGCGAGACAAAGACTCGTCACTGAATATGAAGATCAATTAGAGGAACATAAAGAACAATTAACGCAAAAATACCAAACGAAACGATCAAATCTACGTAATGAATTAGAACAAGAAATTCAACAATTACAAAATCAACGCAGATTGTTATCCCTTGAAGCGAAACAAAATGTGCTGACGGAATTATATAGCGCGGCAACGCAACAAATGAATCATTGGGACCGCGAAGCGCATTTGACTTTCTTGTATAAAGTACTTGAGAAATATCGTGGAAATGACTTTTCATTGAAGTTTGGAGAATACACACAGGAGAAATTAACCGACGGTGATATTCAAGCGTTAAAAGAGCAGTTCCCAGAGATGACACTCAACAATGAGACATTTGGTCGTCAAGGTGGATTCGTCGTCACATTAGGCCGCATCGATTACAACTACTTATATTCAAAATTAATTGAATTAAGCAAAGAGGATATGGATCTGAAAATCGTACAACAAATATTTGAGAAAGAATAGGTGAGTCTATGCATCAGAAAGATTATACAACGATTAATACGTTGATTGATGTTTATTCTTAAGATTTGCTCACACCTACTGATTTCGAAGATCTCTTGGATGCACATTCGAAGAGTTCATTGATGGATATTTTAGATGATACCGAATATCGCATTGAAGAAAGTGATTTAAATGACGGGACGAAAATTGACCGTAAACTCATGGATTTATTGATTCAAGTGTATCGCTTTGCTTATGAGCGAAGTCCAGAAACCGCACTGGTCGATATTTTCGGGGCGCGCTATATGTATCACAATTTAAAAATCTTATTAAAAGAAACTTTATTAGGAACAGAATTTGATTATTTAAGCATCCCGATCGGTCGCTTTAATTATGATCAATTGCAACATATTGTTCAAACACGTGAATCACGGAGTTTACCTCCGGAAATGATTCATTGGATTAATGAAGTTCATGAACAAGCAGATGACTATCATTCAACGGAAGCGATTGATGTTGGGTTGGATATGGCGTATTTCGATCATTTGAAGCGCGTGAGCGATGATTATGGTAATGAAGATACGAAAGCGATTGTGCAAGCAATCATTGAGTTTTACAATATCACTACGATTATTCGTGCACAACGCCAAGGCCAAACACGCAGTTTCATGATTGAAGCTTATACAGAACAAGGTTTATTCACCTTAGACGAGTATTTACAAATCGTTGAAGAACAAGATTATACCCGTTGGTTTAATGCGTTCAATGCTTTACCTTATCATCAAGGTCTAGCACAACAAATCGATGCCTTAAATGCCGGTGAATTATCAATCGGTAAACTTGAGCAATTAAAAGATGATTATTTATATCTTTATTTCCAAGAGAAGCGCTTTGAATCGGAAGATAGTCCCATGAAATTATTGGCCTATATTTTCTACCGTGAATTAGAAGTGACGAATTTACGCTTGGTCTTAGTTGGCCGCGTCAATGGTTTGTCACAAGAACAAATTAGAGAAAGGATGCGTCCGATATATGGCGAAGAATTATAAAATTGCAGTGGTCGGATTGTCGGATGCTATCTTGCCTTTTAAAATGCTAGGATTTGAAACGCATAGTGTGGTGAATGGTCAAGAAGCCGAGGAAATGTTGGATTTACTAACAGAATCCGATGAATATGGCATTATTTATTTAACCGAAGACATGGCCGCACAAATACCTGAGACGATTCGTCGTTATGATGCGGTGATGCGTCCGGCTGTTATTTTAATACCGACCCACAAAGAACAGTTAGGTATAGGCATGCAACGTATTCAAGAGAATGTAGAAAAAGCTGTGGGAGCAGACATTTTATAATATTAATCAAGAGAAGGAGGGGGACATTTGAATCAAGGACAAGTTATTAAAGTATCAGGACCATTAATTGAAGCATCAGGGATGGCAGATGCCCATGTTAGGGATATGGTAAAAGTCGGCGATTTGCAATTGATTGGTGAAATTATTCAAATGCGCGATGACCGTGCATCGATTCAAGTTTATGAAGAAACATCAGGAATTGCGATCGGCGAACCAGTCGTCACTACAGGCGAACCGCTATCTGTAGAATTAGGACCTGGTCTCATGTCACAAATGTTCGATGGAATTCAACGTCCATTAGCAAAATATGAAGAAATTACAGGAACAGAATATTTAACCCGTGGTGTTGAAGTGCCAGTATTGGATGATTCCATAGAATGGCAATTTTACCCACAAGTAGAAACAGGGCAATCCGTTTCTCAAGGAGATGTGGTTGGATCTGTTCCAGAAACACCTGTTGTCGATCATAAAATTATGGTCCCTCATCGTAAATCCGGAGAAATCTTCTGGATTGCAGAAGAGGGCAAATATACCATTAAAGATGTCATCTATAAGATCGAACAAGAAGACGGTACAATTTTCGAAGGAACGATGGTTCAAAAATGGCCCGTTCGTGAAGGACGTCCTTATGAACGAAAATTAACACCAGAAAAACCTTTAATTACAGGACAGAGAGTCATTGATACTTTCTTCCCAGTAACAAAAGGAGGTTCAGCTGCGATTCCAGGACCATTCGGTGCCGGGAAAACCGTTATTCAGCACCAAGTCGCTAAGTATTCTGACGTAGACATCGTTGTCTATGTAGGTTGTGGCGAGCGTGGTAATGAAATGACGGAAGTATTGAATGAATTCCCGCAATTAGAAGACCCGAATACGGGTGAATCATTAATGGCGCGGACGATTTTAATCGCAAACACTTCGAATATGCCGGTGGCGGCACGTGAAGCGTCGATTTATACAGGAATTTCCATTGCTGAATATTTCCGTGATATGGGATATTCTGTCGCAATCATGGCTGACTCGACTTCACGTTGGGCAGAAGCGCTCCGTGAAATGTCAGGTCGACTCGAAGAGATGCCTGGTGACGAAGGTTATCCAGCTTATCTCGGAAGCCGTTTAGCTGAGTATTATGAACGTGCAGGACTCGTTCAACCATTAGGTGAAGGACTCGATGTGGGTTCAGTGACTGCTATTTCAGCGGTTTCACCACCAGGAGGAGATACATCAGAACCTGTTACACAAAACACGCTCCGTGTCGTTAAAGTGTTCTGGGGACTCGATGCCTCACTATCACAACGTCGTCACTTCCCAGCGGTAAACTGGTTAGAATCTTATTCACTCTATCTCGATGATATTGAAGACCAAATCAGTCAAGAATTTGAGATTGATTGGACAACGCATGTCACCAAAGCCATGAATATTCTTCAAAAAGAAAGTGAATTAGAAGAAATCGTTCAATTAGTAGGGATTGAATCCTTATCTGAACGTGACCGTATCACTATGAGTACCGCAAGAATGTTGCGTGAAGACTATCTGCAACAAAATGCGTATGATGAAGTGGATACTTATACATCATTTAAGAAACAAATTGTGCTATTAACCAATATTTTACACTTCGATGAAAAAGCACGTGAAACCTTTGAATTAGGAGCAACCCTATCAGACATTATGTCTGGAACAGTGGAAATACGTGACCGTATTGCCCGAAGTAAGTTCATCGAAGAAGAAAATCTTGGTGAAATTAGAGCATTGAAACGTGAAATTGATTTAACAATGCGTAATATACTACAAAGTGGAGGGGAGGGATAAGATGACAGAAATTAAAGAGTATCGCGCGTCCACTCAAGTGGAAGGTCCTTTAATGCTTGTTGAAGGGGTGACAGAAGCCCATTACAATGAGCTGGTAGAAATTGAATTGAAAACAGGCGAACGTCGCCGTGGTCAAGTACTAGAACTTGACGGTGACACAGCAGTCGTTCAATTATTCGAAGGATCGCAAGGGATTAATTTACGTGAAACGAAAGTTCGTTTCACTGGTAGACCGCTTGCCTTAGGAGTTTCTGAAGATATGATCGGTCGTGTGTTCGACGGAATGGGGAATGTCATTGATGGCGGACCTGAATTAATTCCGGAAGATTACCGTGATATCGAAGGGGAAGCCCTCAATCCGGTATCGAGAGAATATCCGGATGAATTTATCCAAACAGGTATTTCAACGATTGACCATTTAAATACACTCGTTCGTGGTCAAAAATTACCGATTTTCTCAGCGTCTGGTTTACCGCATCAAGAATTGGCGGCCCAAATTGCACGTCAAGCAACGGTATTGAATTCAGATGAGAATTTCGCGGTAGTTTTTGCGGCGATGGGGGTTACTTTCGAAGAGTCACAATTCTTCGTCAATGAATTGCGCGAATCCGGTGCATTGGACCGTTCTGTTCTCTATATGAACTTAGCGGATGATCCATCGATCGAGCGTCTAGCAACACCGAAAATTGCTTTGACAACCGCAGAATATTTAGCTTTCGAAAAAGGCATGCATGTGCTTGTCATCATGACAGACATCACGAACTATTGTGAGGCTTTGCGTGAAGTATCTGCGGCGCGTCGTGAAGTACCCGGCCGTCGTGGTTATCCTGGTTATCTCTATACGAATCTCGCAACACTCTATGAGCGTGCAGGTCGATTAGCGGATAAAGAAGGTTCGGTAACGCAATTACCAATCTTAACGATGCCTGAAGAGGATATTACACATCCGATTCCTGACTTGACGGGATATATTACAGAGGGTCAAATTATCCTCTCGAGAGATTTATTTAATAGTGGCTACCGTCCACCGATTAATGTCTTGCCAAGTTTATCCCGACTCAAAGACGATGGAATTGGTGAAGGCAAAACGCGTGAAGACCATGCGCCAACGATGAACCAAGTCTTTGCGGCTTATGCCGAAGGAAAAGAAGCCGTTGAATTATCGGCGGTTCTTGGTGAATCAGCATTGTCTGAAACGGACCAAAAATATGTTGAATTTGCGAACCGATTCGAATCAGAATATGTCGATCAAGGATTCCATACAAATCGTACGATTTATGAGTCGCTTGATTTAGCTTGGGAGTTATTAGATATCTTACCGCGGACCGAATTGAAACGGATTCGTGATAATATGATTGATAAATATCTTCCAAATAAGGAGTGATAGTTTTGGCAAAATTAAATGTCAAACCGACTCGTGGTGAATTAAGTAAATTACGTGACCGACTTGCTTTAGCGACTCGTGGTCATAAATTGCTTAAGGACAAGCAAGATGAATTGATGCGTCAATTTATTTCCTTAATTCGTGAAAATAATGAATTGCGTCAGAAAGTCGAAGAAAAGCTCGTTGCTTCGATGCAGGAGTTTACTTTGGCGAAGACATTGGAGACGGACCAAATTGTTCAAGAGATGTTTTCGGTGCCGACGAAAGATGTGAATTTATATATTGATAAGGAGACGATTATGAGCGTGGAAGTGCCGCGTTTCCATATTGAGATTGAGGATCAGCATAAGAAGTCTGATATGGAGTATTCGTATCTTGCGTCGAATAGTGGGATGGATGATGCGATTGAGGCGACGGAGGCGTCGCTGGATGATCTGCTGAAGTTGGCTGAGATTGAGAAGACTTGTCAATTGATGGCTGATGAGATCGAGAAGACGCGTCGTCGTGTGAATGGATTGGAGTATCAAATCATTCCTGATTTGGAGGAGACGATCCATTTTATCGAGATGAAGCTCGAGGAAAACGAGCGTGCTTCGATTACACGCATGATGAAAGTTAAGGATATGAATTAGTTATCAATAATCATAAACTCTGGAAATAGAGCATGTGCATCTATTTCTGGAGTTTTTTTGATATTAAAGAATGTGAGTGGTTTAGCTTTTCTGTATTGCGAATGTTGCGTTCATAGTCATCATAGGGCACCCTCTCGAGCCGAGGTCTCGAGAGTTGGCTGTCTACTCAATCTCTATGCGCTAAAGCGCTAAGAGCTTGATGTGCGTCAGTCCATGCTTTGTCCTATGATGATATTCACACAACATTCTTCATACAGAAAAAAGTTGGCATTGATTAATATCGGAAATGCCGATGTTAAAGTTTTTAAAATTATTCTTTTTTATTGGAAACAGTATTTTGAAATATTGTGCGTTATCTAAAATAAAAATA
>JBHWOV010000050.1:0-34055 GCA_043424535.1 Aerococcaceae bacterium | reverse complement strand
ATATTTTGTTTTTGCCAATTTAATAATATTTTATCAATATAACTTAAATTTAATGCTTGATGCATCATTGCTTGCTTTAATGCCAACTGAATCATTTCAGGCGCATAATTATCGTTGACGAGCCATTGGTTAATGGTCTCCAACTCCATTGGCGTTAATACACGCCCAAATTCTCTCTCAAATAATGCGACTAAATTTCCTGTGCTTTGTTGAATATCTTGTTGATTATCAACTGTTTCAGCCTGTTGATTCGTTTTTTGATAAAATTTTTGATCCAATTGGCTGAAAAAAGGTCTTAAGCTATAATGATCATCTTGTTTTCCAGATTCATTCGTTTCTAGTTCAATCGATAAATAGTCTTTTTCAATTAATTGATTAATGACTTCCATGACTTCATTGACTGACCATCCTAATTGATTGGCTATTTTTTGAAAATTATTAACGGTTTTATCCTGACTTAATTGTGACATGATATATAAAATGAGAATCATTTCATCACTTGAGATATCCAATTGACCGAAACGATTAAAGATAATATTGGGAATATTTGTTGACCCGTCTTTAAACCAATCATACATCGTACTCAATTGAACGCCTCCTTTAACTATGTGTATTAGAGATTACTGATCGTTTGAATCCATGAACCATCTTTAGCATTAAGGTAATAATAGCCCATATCAGAATTTTCATCTAAATAAGTAACTTCCCAAACTGGCTCATTATTCATTAAACCGAGCCGTGATTGGGTAACTCTTTGCGGATTTAAATCATTCATTGTTATTGCTTTCGCGTCTTCAAAGGTAATTAACTCATCATAATTGTAATAGACACTTTCCCCACCATCACGAGCAATAATGCCATACATCTTTTGATCATCCGTTGTTTGAAATTCCAATGAAAAATAAGTCTCTTGAGGTGTTGTTAACCAATAAAAATTTTCAGTAGTCTCAATCGGATAATCAACACTTATTAAGTGTTCTGTTTCCTTACGAGCTTGTTCAATCGGAGATTGAGATAACATGAAGACAGTTAATAATGACAATAAAATGATCGCAATGAGTATTGTTAAGGTAGTAACAGTTCTTCTACTTAATCGCATAATAGTTTCCTTTCCGATGGAATTTAATTGACAATATGATACATTTTACCACAATTTTCAAGATTACTAAATATTTTAAGTATGATCATTCATTTTCCATTCAAACTGAATAAAAGGCGCTAACATTTCCTGAAGTCGTTTAGAGTATGTCCGAGTGTAAACACGGTCGTCAAATAAGAAATACTCATGGCTATTCCCCAAAATCATAACCAAATACTTCATGCGTTGCACCATCATTGGTAAATTCATTGAATCAAATACTAGACGTTCATCTTGTATGGATTCACTGATCGCTAAAAGTTCAGGCTTATCCGGAGATAAAAAAGGCAACTTTTCTAATAAGACCGTCAAATTATTAGGTAAATTGGCAATATGAGCAGATTGTAAATCGTTGATTGTCATAATTAAGATAAACTTCTTTTCATTTTTGACGCGATTTATCATGCGCCGCACACTGCCATGAGATCCTCTAATCTGTACTAAATATTGATTCAATAATTCTTGGTCATCCATAAATACTTGATAATAATGAAGTAAATCTTCCTGATTTGAAATAAGGATTAAATAGCTATTCGCTTTTTGTTCTTGAATCATTGCTTTCATATTAGAGATAAATGTCACTTTATTATTTTCAGAAATAAATTCTGTCAAATAAAGTACGGGTATCTGAAAAGTAATATGAGATTGCGGTTTATCTTTTATTTTTAAGTAGTAACCATTAGGGCCACCTAGTCGATTGTAAATACCAAATTCTTCCTTGTAATGATAATTACCTGGACTAACTAATAAATAACGAAAATCATTAGATAGATTGGTCCAAAAATCATGTGGCCATGAAATACGATTCAATGTGATTTGGACATGATATAATTTTTGATTTAATACTTCGCCAGTAAAAGTCCAATAATGTTCACTTTTATCTTGAATCAATAAGTCATTAATTACTGATAATTTGTTAATGTTTTGTAAAAGTGTCTTTTTATCGAAATTAAAGCGTTGATCATTTATTAATTGCTGATTGAGATGCAATAGATTTTCAAGCATCGCCAGAAAATCGGCATCATCCTTAGAAATATAAAAGGTCCGTTTTCCTGATTGCCTTGAACCATCAATTGCTTGCTCTTCCAAATGAAGAATGAGTTGATGAATTTGAGTCGTCATGTGATTGAGTGTCGCTATCATATTTTGATTCGAATAGTCATGTGAATATTTGAAATGCTCATCTAATATATCTTGAAGTTCAGTCATCATTTGCGATATATCTATCGTTTTTTGTTGAAACCAAAGACCAATTTCTAATAAATACTTGGCATCTTCGAAAAAAATTGTCGCTGATTCAGGGAATAATTCAGTGATTTTACTATTTTGATACAGATGCAAAAATGTCCCCATCGACATGATTGTAATTGGTGAATGTTTTATTGACTGAACTTGACGGTCATAAACTATATTGAGTGGAATATCGACCTTTAACTCTTTTGCTAATTTATGTAATAATTCAAACATTTTTAACTCTTTGTTTATCAAAGTTAAGTCAGAAGACTTATTTAAATGATAATAATGAATCATCGCCATCCAAGTGATTAATTCTGTTTGATTTAATTTTGCTGGACTAACTTTTTCTTCAATTTCTTCTAAAAGTTGACCATTTAAATAATTGTTTTTAGTTTTTAGTGTTAATATTTCACTTTCAATCTGTAATTGTAAAAAGTCTTGCCATTGTTGCATATGTGTCTCATTTTGGACGACAATTACTAAGGGAGTCTCTATACTCATCTTTTGTGCTAGTAAATAAAGCAGCGCTTCTTTCAGGGGAGCATCCGTATTTTCAATCACCAGATGTGGATTTTGATACCATTGTTCTATGATATAATCCACTAATAATTCATCGTGTTCTGTGGTCTCTCGATGCATTATTTCATTTTGTGTTGATTCCATCTGTTCATGATTGACGAACATCATAGGATATTCCAACAAGAGTTTTTCATCATTAGGCAAATATTGAGCAAGATCTCTTAATTTGTTTCTCAATTGGGAAGGTAACAAAGCAATTGATTCAGCCATTCTATTCACTAATACGCTTGTAAAACGCGCATCAGCTAGTGCATTATGGGCATTTTTCAATTCTATTTCTAAATAATCCGCTAAATCTGAAAGGCCATACCCATCAGACATCGGATAAATAATTTTACTTAATAAAAATGTATCGATCGCAAGTGGATCAAAAATTAATGCATGTTCTGAAAAAACTTCTTTCATAATTCTTAAATCGAAAGCTAAATTATGTCCAATGAAGATACAATCTTTTAAACGCTCATACCACAGTTGAATAACACTTACGATCTTTGGTGCATTAATAACCTCTTGTTGATCAATACCTGTTAATTGACTAATTTGCGGAGGAATCGCAATTTCTGGATTGATGAGCATCTCATATTCATTTATTTTCTCATTATTTTCATAAATAATGGCTGCAATTTGAATAATGCGATCACCACCTGTGATATCAGGTCCAGTGGCTTCAATATCCACAACAGCATATTTCATCGCTTGTAAATCCAAAGGATCCCTCCTACTACCTATTTTCATTAATATAATTGATGATTTCCTGATGATTATTATTTAATTGTCCAATGACGACTAATTTTTCAATTTCCGCTAATAACTCGCCAACAATGGGGCCACCCTTTTTCAAATTCAATAATGACATAATTTGTTTGCCATTGATGGCTAATTCTTTAATATTTTTAATCGGTAGACGTTCATATGCTTCGCTGATTAAGGTATCGGATAGCTTCCCATGCTTTAAATAAAATATTTCCATTATATTTAAAACATCTCTATCAAAATGATAAAGATTTTCTGGTAAAAGCAATTCGTCAATATCTAAACTTCGACATTTCTTAAATGAAATGGCTTTGTTAATTAACGCATTACTATGCTTCCATTTCCGTAAATATTTCGTTTCATCCTCCGTCTTGTCTAATGCTAGATGATAGAGCAATGACCCCCATACTAACACTTCTTTATTTTCAATTTCTATTGACTCAATCGGTTCAAAATCGTGTCGTAATAAGGTGAGAAGCTGCTCTATATTTATATCTTCCGGAAATGGTAAATAGTGATACAATTGACTCTCAAGCAGAGAATTTGCTTTCTCTGAAAAATATCTTCCCATTAAATACTTGGTGAATTCGATTTGAATGCGTTCCATCGCAATTTTTTCGATTAATTCAGCCAATTGTTGAATCGCTCGCATCGTATGATCATCAATGGTAAAACCGAGTTGTGTCGCAAAACGCAAAGCTCTTAACATTCGTAATGCATCTTCTTGAAAACGCTCAGGCGGATTGCCGACTGCTCGAATCAGATGATTCTCTAGATCTTCAATGCCACCATGATAGTCATAAATATTACCTTTAGCATCAATGGCGATGGCATTAATCGTAAAGTCTCGTCTCAATGTATCTTCTTTCAAATTACGAACAAAATCAACTTGGTCTGGTCGTCTATGGTCAGTGTATTTACCTTCCACGCGAAATGTCGTCACTTCATACGATTCGCCTTGATAGCGCACAATCACAGTACCATGTTCAATTCCAACATCAATTGTCACAGGGAAAATAGTCTTTACTTCTTGAGGGGTTGCACTTGTTGCAATGTCAATATCATGGATCGATTTTCCTAATAAAAAATCTCGAACAGACCCCCCAACAAAATAAGCCTCATGTCCATGAGACTCAATTACTTCTATTATGGGAAGGGCTTGTTTAAATAAAGGATCTGTCAATTCAATCATCAGGAAACTCCTTTTTATATTCTATTAGAAGTGTTGATAATACTTCTAACTGCTGATAATCTGCATTTTCTATTGCTTCATTAATTCTATTTTCAAGATTTTTAATATAAAATTGACGTGAAATTTGTTGCAGATTTTTTTCTATTTTATCTTCAAAAGATTGATATCCTGGGACAAAAGGATTATCAATTTGAACTTCATCAAGTAATCGCTCAATATGGTGATCGAATAAAACTAATTCTAAATATAGAATTTCATTTTGATTCATCCGTAAATCATGAATAATCTGATCAAAATTGGAATAAGCTAATTTATTTTTAAAATAAATAAATGGTTTATCCGATTCAGTGTTAAATTGAATTTTTAAGCCCCTTGGCGTTACATTTGAATGTTTGGTAAATTCCAAATTATCGATAAGAGTCGCATCATCAATGATCCATTTTAATAAATAATAAATTTCAATATTGAAATCTTTGTATCGATTCATTAATAATGAAATGATTTCATATTTACGTTGATTATTTGATGACATTACTCTTTTCTCCTTCTCTTTTGTTTTAAATAATCCGTTTCATATTCTGAATCTCTATATTCTTCTGCTAAAGATTGAGCCATCTCTAATTCATCCACTGCTTCATAACTTTTGACTAGCCATTCAATTAAGTCCATTTCTGGAATCAACAAATCACGGGCTATTTCAAATTGATCAATCGCTTCCATATAATTGCCTTCAAGAAAAGCTCTTCTGCCAAGAAAATAGCTCAATTCATCAAGAGATAAATAATTTGACGCATGTTCATTAAGAAAATCGTCAAAACCTTCGAGATTTTTAACTGCTAGAAAATGTTTGAACACTGCTCTTATGATTTGGTATTGCTCTTCGATATCTACTGTATAAGCTAAATATCCGATCAGTCGTTGGATAAGGGATTCATCTAATTTTTGTTCTGATCCAAGTGAAGCTATTTCTACGGGTGAAACATAATTTTCAGGAATATTATCTTGAAACCAATCAATCAATTGTTCATTATCATCGGTATCATCATTTTTTTCTAATTCAACGAGCAAATCAATCGCTAGAGGATTATTGGAATCAAGCGATAATGATTTTTTAATCGCTTCTTTAGCTAAATCATTTTTTTGAGATAATCGATAAATCATTGCTAATAAATAATAATCATTGGCTTCTGTTAAAGGTAATTCATTATCTGTCATCAACTTCTCTAGTTCCACTAATGGAATTTGTTCTTGATTCAGCTTCAACTCCACTATTTTTTGACGGGCTTTACTGCGTATTTTTGAATCTGAAAAATACGCATAAATTGCTTCAACTAAAGTTAAAGCTCGTTCTGTATCTCCCTGAGACTCATAATAATTGGCCAATAAAAAATATGGATCTGAATATGTTGGATATTTTTTGACTAATTCCGTTAAAATATCTTTCGCTTCATCTACTCTATCAATTTCAATCAACCATTGACTCTGCTGATAACGCATTTTTGCGTCAATTTCATCTTCTGGTATTAGCTGAAACCAATGAAGTGCTTTTTCATATTCATAAATATGTGCATATGCCTCAACAATGAATAAAATTAACCGCGTCTGGGGTTCTATCGTCTGAAGTCGTAAATAAATCATTAAGGCCAATTCCACATGTCCCAATGATTCATAATAATTACCGAATTCGATCAATTGTTCAAATCGTTGTTCATTATAATGCGCTTCATTTATCCAATCCTCGATCAGTGTCTGCTGACTCTCTTCATCAAACACTTCTTGATATTGTTGAATTAATACATTAGACAAAATACATCCCCCTTTGTGTGATTATTATAGCATGAAATAGGAAAGCACCATAGTCGACACCACTAAAAAATAAATAAAAGCCCAGTAAAAAAACTGGACTTTTGTGAAATAAAATTATTCAGCCGTTGAAGAAGTAGTTTCTTCTGAAGAAGTTTCCTCTGATGTCATTGAATCTGCTTCAGCTTCTGATTCTACATTATCTTCCTGTGAATTGACTGATTCTGTCGATCCGTCTTCATTAAATGTAGGTGCATCTGCAGGGACTTGAATATCAAAACTTTGACCTTGTTCATCAAAAGTTAGGTTGATAGCCAAATCAATTAATAAGCCACCTAAATTTTCATCACTGATTTCTGCGCCAATTAATTCTTTAATATCCGCTTCGGTAATTTGTAAATTCATATTCATACCAGAAATCATATATGTCGCTTTATCATAACTCATGGTAATATTTGAGCCAACATCCAAGATAAAATTGAATGCTTTATTATAAGTTTCCTCAAATTGTGTTCTTTCTTCAGCAGACATTGGTTCTTCAGTTTGTTCTTCAATTTGGGCGATGGCTTGTTCTACTGCTTCTTGTTTCTTTGCTTCTAAATTAAAATTAGAGCTGGCTTCTAGATCATTCCAAAATTCTTCGCTATTCACATTATCCTTAAGGGTGAATACATAATCCGTTTCAGTTTCTGATAGATCAAAATATTTTTCATAAAAAGCAACCAGTTCTGGTGTCACTTGGTATTGACCAGTTTCTTCAGCTTCGCTTAATGCTTGATAATATTCTTCTGAAGCTTGTGTTTCGATTTCAGTTATATCTTCAACCGTCCAACTTGAACCATCAAAAACATATAAAATCCCTTCTACAATCGTCAGAGTGAAATCAGTTGGTTGTTCTTGCATAGATGTATCAACCACATTCCATTCATCGTCATATTCATTTACTGGAAAACTAGAACTTCCGTTCAGTGCTAATTCTCCACTAAAACGTGGGTCTACATTATAACGAAAATCAAAATTATATTTCCCTTCAAATTGTGGTTGTTCTTCAGCAACAACTGAAATATTCGCGTCACCAATTCCGGATAATGACGGAATGGTTTTATTTGCTTCTGTAATCTGTGTCAAAACTTCTTCCCAATTCGTTTCTTGCGCTTGAACCGCAGAAATATTAAAGATTAAGAAGAAAACTGTGACAAATATTGTAAACAACTTTCTTTTGCTTTTTAATGCATCCATTATCTTCACCCTTTCATTTTATTAATTTTATTATAGCTTATATGTCTTCATTCCTCAATATTTCTTGTGCTCTAATCATCTTCATCCATTGATAATACTGCCATAAATGCTTCTTGAGGAATTTCAACACTCCCGACAGATTTCATTCGTTTCTTACCTTGTTTTTGTTTTTCTAATAGCTTTTTGCGCCTTGAAACGTCCCCACCATATAATTTAGCTGTAACGTCTTTACGATATGCTTTAATCGTTGAACGAGCAATAATTTTATTACCAATAGCTGCCTGTACTGGGACTTCAAACATTTGACGCGGAATAATTTCTTTTAACTTACTTACTAATGCACGACCACGCTCATAAGCAAATTCGCGGTGAACAATGGTAGAGAAAGCATCAATCACTTCATTATTTAATAAAATATCTAATTTAACCAAATTAGACTCTTTATATCCGATAATTTCATAATCTAACGAAGCATAGCCTTTCGTATTTGATTTAAGTCGATCGAAGAAATCAAAGACAATTTCTGCCATTGGTAATTCATAAATGACATTCACACGATACTCATCTAAATAATCCATTGTAATAAAGTCACCACGTTTTCGCTCACATAATTCCATCACAGCACCTACAAATTCACTGGGTACCATTATTTCGGCTTTAACATATGGCTCTAATACTTTATTGATTTCAGTTGCTTCAGGCATTTCTGAAGGATTATCTATTTGAATCATTTCACCGTCTGTCTTTTCGACTTCATAAATAACGGATGGTGCAGTCATAATCAAGTCTAAATCAAATTCTCGTTCTAGACGCTCCTGAATGACATCCATATGTAACAATCCTAGAAATCCGGTACGATAACCAAATCCTAAGGCCTGTGATGTCTCAGGTTCAAATTGAAGTGATGCATCATTTAATTGCAATCGCTCTAATGCTTCACGCAAGTCATTATAATCACTCGAATCAACTGGATATAATCCAGCAAATACCATCGGATTTAATTGACGATATCCTTCTAAAGGTTCTGATGTTGGATTATTCGCATCCGTAATCGTATCCCCTACACGAGCATCTTGAATATTTTTGATGCCGGCAGTAACATAACCAACGTCTCCTACCATCAATTCCTCACGCGTCATGGCTTCAGGTGAGAAAACCCCTACTTCAATGACTTCATATGTTGCGCCATTACTTGCCATCATGATTTCATCACCTGGTTTGATTGTTCCATCCATCACTCGGATATTCAAGACAACACCCCGATAATTATCATAAGCAGAGTCAAAAATTAATGCACGTAAAGGCGCATCGATATCCCCACTAGGCGCAGGTACTTTCTCGACAATTTGTTCTAAAATATCTTCGATACCAATACCAGCTTTTGCAGAAGCATACACCGCTTCGGAGGCATCTAAACCAATGATATCTTCTATTTCTTGTTGCACTCTTTCTGGATCAGCTGCTGGTAAATCAATTTTATTAATGACGGGTAAAATTTCTAAGTCATTATCTAAAGCGAGATAAACATTTGCTAAAGTTTGTGCTTCAATACCTTGTGCCGCATCCACTACGAGGATTGCTCCTTCACAAGCCGCTAAGGAACGGGATACTTCATAAGTAAAGTCCACATGTCCCGGTGTATCTATCAAATGTAAAATGTATGTTTCGCCATCTTTGGCATGATATTCAACTTCTACTGCATTTAATTTTATCGTTATACCACGTTCACGTTCAAGATCCATCGAATCTAACAATTGAGCTTGCATCAGACGTTCTTCTACAGTATCGGTACTCTGTAAGATTCTGTCTGCCAAAGTCGATTTTCCATGGTCAATATGTGCAATAATTGAAAAATTGCGAATTTTTTCTTGTCGCGCCCGCATTTGTTCTTTATTCAAATTCGTTCACTTCTCCTAACACTGAATTAAAAAATACTCACTATTTATCATATCAAATTTCACTATTGAAAGACAATAGACAGTATTCACTCAATATATTTTATCAGTAAAAAAACCAGATTCGAATCTTTTCTTAAAGTTAATAAGAAAAGCCAATTCGATATCTGGTTTATCTTTAATCAAATATATCTTTCATTTTACCGAAAAAACCTTTGTCTTGTTGTTCTTTAATTTTTGTTCCTGACTCTTTAGCTAATTCTTCAAACAATTCTTTTTCTCTAGCAGAGAGTTTCTTAGGTGTAATGACTTTAACAGTAACATGTTGGTCACCAACACGATTACTATTGACAGACGGTGCACCTTTTTCACGCATTCTAAATGTTGTGCCAGTTTGTGTACCTGCTGGTATTTTTAATTTTACTTTACCAGTGACTGTCGGAACCATCACTTCATCACCAAGCGCTGCTTGCGCAAAGGAAATCGGTAATTCAAAATAAATTTCGGATCCATCTCGTTCAAAAACATCACTTTCTTCTACTTCAAAAATGACATATAAATCACCATATGGACCACCATTTGAGCCTGCTTCACCTTGTCCTGACAAGCGCATTTGTTGATTGTCTTCAACACCTGCAGGAATAGTGATTTTTACAGAATGTGTTTCTTCTGTGATTCCGTCACCATGACATGTCGGACATTTTTCTTTGATCTCTTGACCAGTACCATGACATACATCACAGACTGTTTGTGTCATCACTCGACCAAATGGCGTATTCTGTTCAACATTGACCGTTCCACGGCCTGAACATTTAGAACAAGTGACTGGTTCTGTACCTGGTTTAGCCCCTGATCCATGACATGTTTCACATTCTGTATTCCGTTTATAACGTATCGTTGTTTCTTTACCTGCAATGGCTTCTTCAAATGTCAAATGCACTCGGTATTGTAAATCCGAACCACGTCGTGGCGCATTTGGATTTCTTGATGATGAAGAACCTCCACCAAAGAATGTGCTAAAGATGTCCTCAAAATCACCAAAGCCACCTGATGAATAGCTACCGCCGCTTCCACCAAAGCCACCGAAGCCACCAAAACCACCGCCAAAGCCTCCAGCACCAAAATTAGGATCTGTCGAAGCATGACCATATTGATCATAAGCTGCACGTTTTTCTTTGTCACTTAATACTTCATATGCTTCAGATACTTCTTTAAATTTGTCTTCAGCATCATCATCTTTATTAATATCTGGATGATATTTTTTTGATAATTTTCGATAAGCTTTTTTTATTTCATCTTCTGAGGCATCTTTTGATATGCCGAGGACGTCATAATAATCCCTTTTTTCAGCCATCAAATTCCTCCTTTTTCCATTAGTCTATCCATGTAATCTTTATTATTCAATCCATAAAATATTCTGAAACAATTAAAAAACGAATATTTCACCGAAGACATATGATATTCGTTAGGCGGAGTGTCTCCACCTAACAAAATCATATTACAATTTCTGATACGTTCAAAGATAGGTTTAGTTCATATCTTCTTCGGGAAATATTCGTTGTATCAACTATTTATCTCACCAATAAAACGAGTTTTATTTCCACTTTAATGCATGAGACAATGTATTTTCATTTAAATGATTATTCTTCGTCTTCTACTTCTTCGAAGTCAGCATCGACGACACCATCATCATCTGATGATTCTTCGCCTGATTGTGTTTGAGCTTCTTGGGCTGCTTGTTCATAAAGTTTTACACTTAGATTTTGAACAATTTCATTCAATGCATCGCGTTTTTCTTTCATTTGTTCGATGTCATTTTCTTCTACAGCAGCTTGTAATTCATCACGAGCATCTTTGGCTTTTTGAACTTCATCTTCAGATACTTTACCTTCTAACTCAGATAATGTTTTATCTGTTGTAAAGATTAATTGATCAACTTCATTGCGAAGATCTGCTTCTTCACGACGTTTTTTATCTTCTTCAGCATTTGCTTCAGCATCTTTAACCATGCGTTCAATCTCTTCATCAGATAAACCAGAAGATGATTTAATAGTGATTGATTGTTCTTTATCAGTACCTAAATCTTTTGCTGAAACATTTACAATACCATTTTTATCGATATCAAATGTTACTTCAATTTGAGGTACGCCACGTGGTGCTGCTGGAATATCCGTTAATTGGAAACGACCTAATGTTTTATTATCTGCGGCCATTTCACGTTCACCTTGTAGTACATGTACGTCTACAGCTGGTTGATTATCTGCGGCTGTTGAGAATACTTGTGATTTACTTGTTGGAATTGTTGTATTACGTTCGATTAATTTTGTAAATACGCCACCCATTGTTTCAATACCTAATGATAATGGTGTAACGTCTAGTAGGACGATATCTTTAACATCTCCAGAGATAACGCCACCTTGGATCGCTGCTCCCATTGCTACTACTTCATCAGGGTTCACTGATTTATTAGGTTCTTTACCTGTTTCTTTTCTTACTGCTTCAACAACTGCTGGAATACGTGTTGATCCACCAACTAAGATAACTTGATCTAAGTCAGATGAACTTAATCCTGCATCTTTCATAGCTTGACGAACAGGTGTTTTAGTACGTTCAACCAATTCATCTGTTAATTCATCAAATTTAGCACGAGATAAAGTTGTCTCCAAGTGAAGTGGTCCTGCTTCACCAGCTGTGATAAATGGTAAACTAATTTGTGTTTGACTTACACCTGAAAGGTCTTTTTTAGCTTTTTCAGAAGCATCTTTCAGACGTTGCATTGCCATTTTATCTTTACTTAAGTCGATACCATTTTCTTTCTTGAATTCATCAACTAAATAGTCAATAATTTTGTTGTCGAAGTCGTCCCCACCTAGTGAGTTGTCACCTGATGTTGCGAGTACATCAAATACGCCATCACCTAATTCAAGAATTGAAACGTCAAATGTACCACCACCTAAGTCAAATACTAAGATTTTTTCATCTTCGTCGACTTTATCTAAACCATAAGCTAATGCAGCTGCAGTTGGTTCGTTAACAATACGTTCTACTTCTAAACCAGCGATTTTACCTGCATCTGTTGTTGCTTGACGTTGTGAGTCATTAAAGTAAGCTGGAACTGTAATAACAGCTTTTGATATAGTATCACCTAAATAATCTTCAGCATATGATTTTAAATATTGTAAAATCATTGCGGAAATTTCTTGAGGAGTATATTCTTTATCTCCCATTTTTACTTTATGATCTGTACCCATATGACGTTTAATAGATGAAACAGTATCAGGATTCGTCACAGCTTGACGTTTTGCTACTTCCCCTACTTGAATTTCGCCATTTTTCGAAGCAACAACTGATGGTGTTGTACGGTTTCCTTCTGGGTTAGGAATAATTTTTGCTTCGCCACCTTCAAGAACGGCTACTGCTGAATTCGTTGTACCTAAGTCTATACCAATAATTTTACTCATACTTTATTATCTCCTTTTATGTTGTGTTTTTCTTTATTCTAATAATTATTCTGCGACAATAACCATTGCCGGACGAATAACTCGATCATTTAAAATATAACCTTTTTGAAGCACTTGAATCACTGTTTGACTCTCTTGACCTTCTTCACCAGGCGCCATACTTACGGCTTGATGATATTCAGGGTCAAAGGCTTCATTTAAAGGATTAATCGCAGTGATTTTTTCTTCTTCAAATGCACGATTAATCTGTTCTAATACCATTTCTACTCCTTTATGGAGTGTTTTTGCATCATCACTTTCAACTTCTGTTTCTAATGCACGTTGTAAGTTATCCAATGCATCTAACAATGATGTTGCGAGTGCTTGAGAACGGTATTTACTTGCGTCTTGACGTTCTTTAGTATTTCGTCTTTGCATATTTGCAATTTCAGCTTGTAATCTCAAGACACGATCTTCAAGCTCTTCATTTTTTTGCTCTAATTCTTCAATTTTATTTGGTTGTTCTTCAACTTTTTTATCTTCTTCAACCTCAACATTTTCTTCATACGATGTCTCGGCTGATTCTTCTTCAGTGATGTCTATTTCATCTTTCGATTGTTTATCATTTTCTGTCATTAGACACCCTCCTTTATTATTTATCTGTTAATTTATTAATTGCTTGGTCAAGTAAAAGAATCACATCAGTATGGCCCATTGTTAAAGGACCAATCACACCTAAAGTAATGCGATGATGTTGGTCATAATAAGTGCCTGTTAGTAGATTCACACCATCTAATATATTTGGTGATAAGTCATATCCAAATAACACATCAATACCATCATCGGTTTGTGAAATAAGCTGATATGTCTTACTGGATCCATCTACTAATGTCATCAACGTACTCATACTCGCTGGTGTCATCGATGGATTAATCAATTGATAAATATGCTCTTTACCACTAACAAAATAATCATGGCCCTTTAATTGAATCATCATTTTTTCGAATAATTTAGAAAAATCTAATTGATAACCAATCGCTCTTTGAATGATGAGCGGAATGGTTAATTTCATTCGCTGATAAGATTCACTTAATGTCAGGCCTTTCAATTCGCGATTAATGAGCTCATTAACCGTTTTTAATGAATCAAAATCTAATGGCACAGTAATGGTGAATAATTGATTATCAACATCACCATCTTGGGTAATAAGAATTCCCATATAGCGATTACTATCAACTTTTACTAGACGAAAAGTCTCGAAATAGTGAGTGACGTCATTTTGTCCTAATACAAATGTTGTTAATCCTGTCATCGACGACATCAATTGGGATACCAATTTTGCCTTCTTCATCGGTTGCTTAGTGTTATTTTGAATCATATCATCAAAAACATCTTCATCAAGCCTTTTAGTATTATTCCGTTGGCTTAATTCGATTAATTTGTTGATATAATAACGATAACCTGTAATGGAAGGCGCTCGTCCACTAGACGTATGGATTTTTTTTAAATAGCCAGCTTTTTCTAAATTGGCCATATCATTGCGTATTGTAGCAGAACTAACATCTAAATCACTATGTTGAAGTAAACTTTTTGAACCAACGGGTTCAAGTGTTTCATTAAATTGTTCAATAATTAGCGCCAATACTTTTTCTTGTCTGGACGTTAACAATTTGTTCACCTCACTAATTAGCACTATTAATGTCTGAGTGCTAACTATATTTATAGTATACGTGAGATTCTGACCTTTGTCAACCATTTATGCTCATTTATTTGAATTTTTTAGCACTCTTTATATAAGAGTGCTAAATTCAGTGCAAAAAAAAGACCTCCTAAGAGGTCTTTCCATATTATTTAACTGCTTCTTTTAATTGTTTACCAGCTTTGAAGCCTGGAACTTTTGTTGCAGCAATTTCGATTTCTTCACCAGTTTGTGGATTACGTCCTTTACGAGCAGCACGATCGCGTACTTCGAAAGTACCGAAACCAATTACTTGAACACGTTCGCCTTCAGCTAGTGTTTCTTGAATTGTTTCGAATAATGCTTCAACTGTAGCAGTTACATCTTTTTTTGTTAAATTTGTTTTTTCTGCTACTTTTTCTACTAAATCTGCTTTGTTAGCCATGAATAATTTCCTCCTTAAAACCATACATATTTGAATTTACTTCTAAATTACCAAGTAATTCATCTATAAGAATAGCACAAGAAAGGTATTAAAACAATGTTTATGTCATGATTTCATTACTTTCTTTCGCGAATAATCAAATGAATCGGTGTGCCATCAAAATAGAAAGACTCGCGAAGTTGATTTTCCAGAAAACGTTCATAACTAAAATGCATGAGTTCAGGGTCATTAACGAAAACAACAAATGTCGGCGGTCCAACAGCTACTTGAGTCATATAGTATATTTTTAAACGACGTCCTTTATCTGTTGGTGTTGGATTCAGAGCTATCGCATCCATTAATATATCATTTAAAGTCGAAGATTGAATCCGTCGATGACGATTATCATAAATTTGTTCAATTAAATCGGGCAATTTATTTAATCGTTGACCGGATTTTGCACTCACAGCTAAAATAGGCGCAAATGATAGATATTTAAATTCAGTGCGAATATCTTCTATAAATTTTTGATATGTGTGATTATCCTTTTCAATCGCATCCCATTTATTAATCAAAATAATGATGCCTTTACCCGCTTCATAAGCATAACCCGCTACATGTTTATCTTGTTCGCGAATACCTGTTGAAGCATCTAGCACAACACATACTACATCACTCCGGTCGATTGCTGATAAAGATCTTAAGACACTGTATTTTTCAGTGTTTTCATAAACTTTGCCTCGTTTACGTATACCTGCCGTATCAATCATGGTAAATTCGCGTCCAGACTCATTAACAAATAATGTATCAACGGCTTCTCGAGTTGTCCCTTCGATATCAGATACAATCACACGCTCTTCATCAAGCATTGCATTCACAAGGCTTGATTTTCCGACATTCGGTCGGCCGATAAAACTAAAGCGTATCCTTTTATCGTCTTCACCCTCTTGAGTGTCAGAAGGGAAATGTTGGATAATTTCATCTAATAAATCACCAATACCTGTTCCATGCGAACCACTAATAGCAATTGGCTCCCCGAGCCCTAGAGCATAAAAATCATAAATCATTTGTCTTTGCTCAGGATTATCACTTTTATTGACGGCTAAAATTACCGGTTTATTGGAACGATGTAAAAATTGTGCAATTTCTTCATCTTCATTCGTTAAACCTTCTCTAACATTCACAATCATTACGATAATATCTGCTTCATCAATCGCAATCTCTGCCTGATAACGAATCTGTTTCATCAGTGGCTCATTTGTCATTTCGATTCCACCCGTATCAATCAAGCGAAAATCCTTACCAAGCCATTTACCGGATCCATAAATTCTATCTCTCGTCACTCCGGGATAATCTTCCACGATTGATACTCTTTCACCGACGAGACGATTGAAGATAGTAGATTTTCCTACATTAGGTCTTCCTACCAATGCAACCACAGGTAATTTACTCATAATATCCCTCCTAACAATAAAATAGAGACTGACTTCCGTCAGCCTCCAAGAATAAATCAAAATGAACTAGAAAATTAGTTATCTTCTGGTAAATCTAAATCTTCTAATTGACTTCCTAGCATATCAGCAAATGTAAATGATGTATCTAAATCATTATCATTTGAGCGTGCATTCGTATTTCTAGACGCATTATTATTGTTGCGACGATTTGAACGATTGCGACGTGGACGATTTGCTGAACGTTCGTTTGAATCATTTTCTTCTGATTCTTCACGTGCTGGTGGTTCTTCTAATGCTTTAATTGATAATGATAAGCGGTGTTCTTCTGGATTAACACTTAATACTTTCACTTCAATTTCTTGACCTTCTTCAAGTTTATCTTGAGGAGTTGCAACATGTTCATGTGCAATTTCAGAAATATGAACTAATCCTTCAACTCCTGGGAATACTTCAACAAAGGCACCAAAGTTTACTAGTCGTTTAACTGTACCAGTAAGAACTGATCCTTGAGGTGCTTTTTCTTCGATATCTTCCCATGGTCCAGGTAAAGTATCTTTAATAGATAATGATACGCGACCTTCTTCTGGATCAACTGATAGAACTTTTACATCAATTGTTTCTCCAGGTGTTAAGTAGTCACTTGGTTTATCAACGTGTTCATGCGCAATACGGCTAATATGAACAAGTCCATCTACCCCACCAAGGTCAATAAATGCACCAAAGTTAACTAGACGTGCAACTGTACCTTCAACAATTGTACCTTCTTCAAGGCGTTCCATTGCTTCAGCACGTTTTTCTTCACGTTCTTTACGTGCGATTTCTTTGTGTGATAAAATTAAACGATTTTCTGTTGGTTCGATTTCAATAATTTTGAATTCTAATGTTTGACCAACATATGGTGAAAAGTCTTCCACAAAGAAATCTTCGATCATTGATGCTGGAACGAATCCACGAACACCTGCATCAACAACTAAACCACCTTTTACTTTGTTTTTAACAGGTGCTTCAATTGTTTCTTCATTGTCGAATTTAACTTTTAATTCATCCCAAACTTTCATTGCATCAACACGTTTTTTAGATAATAAATAATTACCATTTTCTTTGTCTTTAATTGGTTTTACAACGATTAATTCGATTTGATCACCAATATTTACAATTTCAGTCATATCTTCAACTGGTGTTGCTGCTAATTCATTACGTGGAACAACACCCTCAAGTCCGCCACTTTCTTGAATTGAAACGCGCACTTGATTATCATCGAAAGCTAAAACATCACCGATGACTTTATCTCCTACTGAAATTTCTTTGACGCTATCTAAAGCATCTTCCATTGTTTCCATTGTTTCTACTTCTTCAGTTTCTTCTGTTGTTTCTACTGATTCAGTTGATTCTAATGTTTCTTCATTTTGATTCTCTTCTACAAACTCTGACATGTACCAGTTCCTCCTAAGCGTTACCTCAATATATATATCATTCATCAACGAATAAACGTGATAAACTTCATATATCTTATTGTAACAAAGTTTCTAACTTAAGTCTAGCTTTATAAATAGCTTTTTAATCATTAACGACAGATAAAACTTCATTAACCATCTCATCAAGCGTTAAATTCGTTCCATCGATCACAATGGCATCTTCAGCAATTTTTAATGGACTGATTTCTCGATTCATATCATAATGATCGCGTCGAATAATTTCTTCAGTTAATTCTTCGAGACTTTGATCAAGAATGCCTTTCGCTTTATTTTCTTCATATCGACGTTTTGCTCTGACTTCTGCATCTGCAGTAAAATAAAATTTATATTTAGCCCGAGGTAAAACGACTGTCCCGATATCACGACCATCCATCACGACTGATTGTGCTGAGGCGATTTCTTGTTGGATAGCTACTAATTTTTCACGAACTTCTTTTTTGGCTGCTACTGCAGACACAGATTTAGTGACTCGTGTTGTCCGGATATCTTCGGACACATCTCGATTATTTAAATAAATCATCTGTTGATCCCCGCGACGATCGAAATGAATATCAATAGCCTCTAAAGCAGTCGCTAATGAATTGGAGTCATTGATATCTATTTCTTTTTCTAACATATAATAAGTCACTGCACGATACATTGCGCCTGTATCAATATAGGTAATATTCAACTTATCAGCGACAATTTTAGCAACAGTACTTTTCCCAGAAGATGCAGGCCCATCGATTGCGATTTGATAAATCATATTTATCTCCTTTACTCTAAAAAATAAAAGCGCCTTATACAGGGTATAAGACGCTCATTCAACGATTACGGAATAACAACAACATCTCCAGGATGAAGTGGGGTTCCTTCAGCTGCTCCATTGGCAGCTAATAAATCATATACATTGATTCCATAAGTTCTAGCAATACCATACCAAGTTTCTCCAGCATTGACTGCATGCGTTGTAGTTGTAGGCGCAGGTGCAGGTGGTGCAGCAGGTTGTGTTTCTGGTGCTGGTTCTGGCGTAGGTGCCGGTGGTTGTTGTGTAGTCTCTGGTGTTGATTGTGCAGGTTGAGAAATCTCTTGAGATCCTATCGACTCATCACCATTTTCAGCGACACTAATATTTCCGCTTGAACTACTAGACGAAGATGATTCAGAACTATCTGACTCACTTTCAGAACTAATCGATGATCTTGATATCATGACTTGTTCTTTCGTTCTCGCAGGAATATCATCATTGTTTCGTTGTGATTCAACAATCAACAACACAACAAATGGAATGATTAACAGAACAACAAAAGCGCCTAATAATACTTTCGATAAAGTACTCGCTTCTTGTTTCGGTTGATTTCTTGATGTTCGCGAATATTGACGATTTCTCAAGTTTTCATCAGAACCAAAGCGCTTATGCCATGGTCTTTTCTCTGTTTCATTTTCATTACCTGATGTTTCATCGAGTTTAGTTTCAACAATCTCATCGTCAGTACTCGTTGATTGATTCTTCTTTAGTTCTTCATTTTGATATTCATTATCACGTTCTCTAGACATTATATTGCCCCTCCTACAATGATTTATCTTTCGGTATTCATAAAGAATGTACACTATTAACTATACGCTATTAATGTATTTTTTAAAAGAATTTTATCATTTTGATAAAAACTTGTAACAATCGAGCAATATTATACCCTATTTTCAAAAATATGTCGAATTAAATACAATCTATTTGCATGTTTATTTTATCGGTTGCAATGTTTGATTATAGGCTTCAAATAAAGTACGACGCTTGTACATCAATGGAACGAGCGTTTCAATTACCAATGCTTGACCGATTGAAACAATGACGCCTTTAATTAAATTAAATGGCACGACTAATGAGATGACATTACCAAAAAAGTCATCAATTGGGAAATTCATCACTGTGACAAAAATAGGTAAGGCAATATAATAATTAATGAGTGACATTACCAATGTTAATGACAATGTGGAGGCAACCCCCATTAAAATTAAACGTCCCCATCGATTCATCGATGGAAATCTTTTTAAAATGAAGTGTGTTGGTAAAAACAATGCCATTGTCCCAGCAAAACTCATAATCGAACCAATTGGAATGCCAGATTGGCCACCACCAATAATATAATTAATTAAGTCACGCACAAACGAAACAAGCACTAAACCGATCGGTCCACTTGTCAATAAACCAATCAATCCGGTGAGATCACTTAAATCTACTTTTAGAAAGGGTGCTGCAGGTAAAATAGGAAAATCAAATAATCGCAAAATCACCCCAAAAGCCGATAAAATGCCTAAAAACACCAATTCTCTTGTTGAAATACGTTTCATTTCTTTCTCTCCTTTTAACGTCTGTACGCTGAAAAGCAAAAAAGCTATCCCTGAATTTTTCAGGGATAGCATAACTGGTACACAAAAATACCTCTACTCTTCTTTATACCAGACTTTACTGTCGGTACTGGAATTACACCAGTTCGACCTAACAAAAGTTAGGGTAGTGGACTTTTACCACCGGTCGGGAATTGCACCCTGCCCTGAAGACGTTGTATATTTTATTTATCTAAATTATAGCAAATTTTAAATATAAAGCAAGTAATTGTGATTAGTTATCTTGCTCAGCCATTTTTCTTAATTTATCAACTTCAAATGCTGTTAATTCACGGTATTCACCTGGATTTAAATTTCCTAAATCAAGGAAAGCTAATTTTTCTCGTTTCAGTTTTGAGACAGGGCAATTAATCGCTTCAAGCATTTTTTTAACTTGATGATTCCATCCTTCATGAATCGTTAATTCAATAACACTGGTACGATTTTCGCGGTTAACTGACTTGACTTTCGCTTGTGCAGGTGCCGTTTTTTTACCATCAATGACAATTCCCCGTCTTAATTGCTGGACCCCTTTTTCCGTTGGAATATCGGATACCTTCGCAATGTAAGTTTTGGGGACTTGATAACTAGGATGCATCAATAAATTCGCAAAATCACCATCATTTGTCAAGAGTAATAACCCCGTCGTATCAAAATCTAGTCTTCCAATTGGATAAATGCGCTCAGAAACATCCTTAATTAAATCAACCACGACAGGTCTATCTTTGTCATCTGATACCGCACTAATCGTATTTTTAGGTTTATATAATAAAAAATAGCGTGGTTCTTCACGATAAATCGGCACATCGTCTACTTCGATTAAATCATTTTGTTGAACTTTTGTTCCCAATTCTGTCACAGTGTGGCCGTTAACCTTCACGCGTCCTTGTTGGATGATATCCTCACATTTACGTCGACTTGCTACGCCGGCATGTGCCATTACTTTTTGCAGTCTTTCCATATTATCTCCTCTAATTAATCTTGTAAATTTCAAATGAAATCATATTTCATTATCGTCCTTATTATCGTCTGTATCGATCATTTGATTGAGATCACTTTCAATAATCCATTCTTTGTCTTTAAAAAGTTCCTCTGAAGATAATTCAACATTTAGAGCTAAAGATTCTATAGGAGGAAGCTCTGACAAATCACTTAACCCAAAATAATCGAGAAAATAATTTGTCACACCATATAAATAAGGTCTTCCAGGTGCTTCAATTCTCCCCATTTCACGGACGAGTTGTCGACTTATCAAGCGTTGAATCATACTTTGTGATGATACCCCCCGTATTTCATCAATTCCTACACGTGTGATCGGTTGACGATAGGCAATAATTGCGAGTGTTTCAATTGCTGCGCGTGTTAAAGGTTGATGAACAGTATTTTGAGCAAACTGCTCAACATCCTCTGCATATTCTGATTTCGTAATTAAACGGTACTGTTTACCTGTTAATATAAGTTCGACTGGTGATGTTTCATCTTCATGAAGCGTGGATTTTAATTGATTCAATGCACTTTTTACGGCATTTTGACTCATATTTAATGCTTCAGCGATCGCAGACAGTGAAACTCCTTCGTCTCCCGATACAAATAAAATCGCTTGAATTCTCGTTAGTAAATTATCCGTCACTTCTCTACCCTCATCATATAAATCTCTCCCGCTCTTTCTTCTTGTTTGAATAGTATTTGATTTTTCCGAACCAATTCAAGCATCGCAAGGAAAGTCGAAATAATTTCTGGTCTAGTACCACGTTCAATCGTTTGTGAAAAAGCAACTGTTTTTGAACTTTTTAGACAATTCCATAAATGATCTATCTGATCCCCGACAGAAATATCTTCTGTTTGGATCTCATCAAGCGTTGGATTTCTTTGTTGAAATTTAAGTAATACATCTTCGAAATAAGTCGCTAAGTCTGATAATGTTAGCTCATCATCTTCCAATGGCACAAATTGTGTATAATCAGATAAATCTGTCATTGGTTTAGTATAACTCTTTTGCCGGGACTGAGATAAGTCATCTAAATCGTCCGCAACGGTTTGAAATTGCTGATATAGCAACAACTGTTGTACTAATTCAAAACGCGGATCTTCCTGATAGTCATCTTCCATCTCGGCTTCAGGCTCGATAGGTAAGAGTAATTTCGACTTAATTTCTAATAATGTGGCAGCCATCACTAGATAGTCACCAATGATATTCAATTCATATTCTTGCATTTGCTTAATATAAGCAAGATATTGTTCCGTTATTTCTGTCATCGGGATATCATTAATATCGATATCTTGTTCCTTAATAAGATGCAGTAATAAATCAAAAGGGCCTTGAAAGGCCTCTAAATCAAGTGTTAAAGATGAATCCGCCATTCAAGCCCTCCTATTTAATTATTTTCTAAATATTTTGCAGACCAATGTGCTACAACATCCATCGTTGCCACACCCGCAATAATTGAACTATTTGGGTATAATGTTTTTAATTCGCAGAACATTTGATAGCCATGACCCTCATCTCTGAAAGAAGGCATAATACCAATGCGATGAATCATAATGGCATCTGGTATCTTACTATCTTCTTCGTTAAAGACTTTTTCGATAACCATAATCCCAATATTATTGTCTCCACTATCTTTTTTATATAACAAGATATCCATATTATCATTTTCTCTAATGGATTCTAAATAAGATTGTTGTTCTTCAGTATTTGGACTACTATCTGTATATGTATAAGATAATAAACCTAAGACAATTTTTTCATTTTTTGTCTTACTATTCGTTAACATCGAACGCTCCTCTCTGAAGTTAGTCTTTAAAGATAATACCATGTTCATTCGAAAGTTACAATGGATTAACTGTTAAATTTATAGCTGTTCAATCAATCCACGAAGCAATTGAATGAATTTTGGTTTGACATCATTGGACGTTTCGACCACTTCTTCGTGATTTAATTCCGCTTGCATACCTGCCGCTAAATTCGTGATACAAGAGATTCCAGTCACATTCATACCACCATGATTTGCTACTAACACTTCTGGCACGGTAGACATGCCTACTGCGTCTCCACCTAATGTTCGAATCATGCGAATTTCAGCAGGCGTTTCATAGCTCGGACCAGTCATCCATGTATAAATACCTTCTTTTATATCTAATTGATATTGTTTAGCAACATAGCGGACAATTTGTTGATTTTTTTCTGTATAAAGATTTGTTGCATCAAGGAAGCGTGGACCGTGTTCTTTAATATTGGCACCCATTAATGGATTATTCCCTGCTAGATTTAAATGATCTGTAATCAGCATTAAATCTCCCGGCACAAACTCAGTATTCACTCCCCCAGCAGCATTCGTCACAATCAATTCAGGAATATTTAATTCAATGAAAATACGTACTGGATATGTGACCGTGTCTAAATCATATCCTTCATAATAATGGAAACGACCTTGAAGTGCAATGATTCGTTTGCCATCCAATAGACCATAAACCAACTGCCCAGCATGCCCTTCAACAGTAGAAACTGGAAAGTCAGGAATTTCTTGATATGGAATGACTATTTGATCTTCTAACACTTCCACAAAGTCACCTAAACCAGACCCTAAAATCAACGCTATATCAGCACCAGTGATACCTTTTTCATTTAAATATTTTATCGTTTTATTATACATAAGCTCACCTTTTAAATTAATTGTTCTAAGAAACTTTCTCCATATTGAGTTTTCTCTGCATTAAAATTATCACAAATAGTCGCTGCAATATCTGCGAAATAAGTCGCATCTAATTCTTTTGGCGATTTGAAATGCTCATTATATACCAATAAAGGAACAAACTCTCTCGTATGATCCGTTCCAGGATAAGTTGGATCATTACCATGATCCGCTGTGATGATTAGTAAGTCATTTTCTTTTAATTGATCGATAATTTCTGGTAGACGTTGGTCAAAATCCGCAAGTGCTTGACTGTAACCTTCTGGGTCGCGACGATGACCATAAACCGCATCGAAATCAACAAGATTAGTAAAAGATAGTCCTTCAAAATCTTGTTGCATTACTTTAAGTAATTGATCAACACCATCCATATTATTTTTAGTGCGGACGGATTGAGTAATTCCTTGATTATTAAAGATGTCAGAAATTTTCCCAACTGAAATAACATCTTTATTTGCTTCTTTTAGAAAATCAAGGGCTGTTTTTCCGAATGGACTGAGTGCATAATCGTGGCGATTACTTGTCCGTGTAAAATTCCCTGGTTCACCAATATATGGGCGAGCAATAATTCGACCTATCATATATGGATCTTCAAGAGTAATTTCACGAGCATATTCGCAAATCGCATATAATTCATCCAATGGAATTACTTCCTCATGTGCTGCAATTTGTAACACGGAGTCTGCAGATGTATATACAATCAGATCTCCGGTCTTCATTTGATGTTCGCCATATTCATCAATAATTTCTGTTCCTGATGCAGGCTTATTGGCCACAATTTTTCGACCACTGTGCTCTTCAATTTTTTGAACCAAATCTTCAGGGAATCCGTCAGGAAACACTCTAAATGGTGTCTTAACTTGTAATCCCATCAGTTCCCAATGACCGGTCATGGTATCTTTCCCTGCCGACTGTTCTTGTAATTTAGTATAGTAAGCAAGCGGGTTTTCTTGAGCAGATAAACCTTCTAAAGCCTCAATATTCGCTAATCCCATTTGTTCCATATGAGGAACAGTCAGGCCTGCCGTTTCTGCAATATGGCCTAATGTATGAGAGCCTAAATCATTAAAGTCTGCAGCGTCGGGGGCTTCGCCAATCCCAACGGAGTCAAGTACAATTAAATGAATTCTATCAAATGTCATATAGTTAATTCCTTTCTATGCGCGTGGGTGAGCACGGCGATACACTTCTTGTAAACGATATTTAGATATATGTGTGTAAATTTGTGTTGTGGAGATATCGGCATGTCCTAATAATTCTTGTACCATTCTTAAATCTGCTCCATTTTCTAATAAATGCGTCGCAAAAGAATGACGTAACATATGCGGCGTCACATTGATTGAAATGCCGGCTAATTTAACATATTTTTTTAAATTTTTCCAAATGCCTTGTCTTGTGAATGGTTTGCCTCGATGCGTTAAAAACACAATATCAGACGGTTTCTGACTCTTCTTGGCGAAAATATATCGTATTTCATTTAAATATCTCTCCAACCAATAAGCTGCCTCTTCTCCTAAAAGAATAATGCGTTCCTTGTCACCTTTTCCTACGGTTTGAATAAAACCGAGGCTCAAATGTAATTCATCCATCGCTAAATGCGTTAATTCAGAGACTCTGAGGCCTGTCGCATACATTAACTCAAAAATAGCGCGATCTCTGAGTCCATGATTTGTCGTAATATCCACCGCATCAATAATAGCTTCTACTTGTTTCATGGACAATGTATCTGGAAGATGTTTTTGTTTTTTTGGACTATCAATCAATGCCATCGGATTGCTTTCAATCACTTTTTCTCGTAATAGAAAATTAAAAAACTGTCGCAATGACGACATCATGCGTTGTGTTGTGCTGGCGGCATAATTTTGTTCGCGCACATCCGCAAGATATTTTTGAATATGAGACTGATTAATTGCCTCCACTGATATTTCGTCATGATGATGATTCATAAAATCTGCAAATTTTATTAAATCTAGGCGGTAGCTTTGAATCGTATTCTCACTTCTACCTTGATCAATTTGCATATATCTTAAAAAATCGTCAATCCACTCATTCATCTCTTTCCACGTCTTTAATCAATTCGATGCCTTCGCCGATTGTTTGTTTTATATAACCATTTTTTAATAAAGTACCAACCGCTCTTTTGAACTGGCCTTTGCTTATGCCCAATTGATTTTTGATATCTTGTGGCTTCGATTTATCATGAAGTGGTAATTTGTGATTCGGCATTTTTTCTAATAATGTCAGTATCATTTTCGCATCATCTTCGATGACTTCATGTGCTCGTGGTTTTAATGAAACATTGATTCTACCATCTGAATGAACATCAATCACACGACCTTGAACGACTTGACCTAATCGTAAAGTCCCAATATATTCAGATTCATGAATGAACGCGTCATAATCTTCTCCTGTATTCGCTTGAACACCCACATCTAAATGACGGTAAACCGTACACTCTACATCTTGATTGAGTAAACGTGAAGGGGCCTTGCGTTTCATTTGTTGACGATTTTCGGTGCGGACTGGTTTACCCCAGAGTCTCCCTTTATTATCCACTTCTAACCGAATCATCAAACGGTCCCCTTTGTGTGGCCATAATTCCGTATCCTCCGGTAAATCATCATAGGATACTGCGATATCCTTATTATATAAGCCAATATCCACGAAGACACCAATATCTGTCCGCTTTAATTGAACTGTTCCCCAACCAAAATAATCTAATCTTGCATTTGGTAAATCTATTTGAATGCGATCAATATTATCTTGGTCTTGGTAATACATGCCTTCAATAATTTGGCCGATTTCAAATTCATCGTCTAATGTTTCTTTAGCTAAAGCTAATGTTTGTCCATCGATTTGAGCGAAATAATTTTCTTGATTTTCATCATAAATTTTCGCTTCAATAATCTCACCTTGATTCATACTATCCCTACTTTCTCACCCATTAACGTCTATTTTCTCATATTTTAAGTCATAAAGAAAATAACTTTACATAATAAACCAAAAAAATACCGGACTTAAGAAAGTCCGGTATGAAATCGACATTGTGCATTAAATTGCGACTGTTGCACCTTTATAAACTACACCACGACGAGCATCAACTGTTACCAATTGATTATCTTCAATGGCTTCAAAGGCACCTTCAGCTGCAACAATGACTGGAATTCCTAATTCAACACCTACAATCGCGGCATGTGAAGTGATTCCACCTTGTTCAACAATTAGAGCGCCGGCTTTTTCGATCGCTGGCATATAATCTTTATCAGAACTACGTAACACGAGGACAGAACCTGGTAAAGTACGTGTATTGGCATCATCAGCACTGTCAGATAAGACTGCTTTACCGATAAAGTTACCATTCCCGACACCTTCACCATTTAATAATTTCGTACCAATTTGTTGTACTTTCATTAAGTTCGTTGTTCCTGTTTCGTGTACAGGTACTCCGGCTGTAATGATGATTAAGTCACCTTCATGAGCGAATCCTTCTTTGATTGCTAATTCCGTTGCTAAATCAAGCATTTGATCCGTTGTATCTGGAGTTTCAATCACAAATGCATGAACTCCCCAAGTCAATGCTAATTGACGATTTACGCGTTCATCAAATGTTGCTGCTAAAATATTTGCTTTTGGACGATATTTAGAAATCATTTGAGCTGTATGACCTGAAGTTGTTGCAGCGACAATGGTTTCAATACCTAAATTACGTGCTGTATGTCCAACAGCTTGTCCAATCGCTTCAGTTAAATCACCTTTGTCATATGATTTCAAAGCAACTTTGTCTTGACCGATTAACGCTTCTTCAGTACGAACACAAATACTTGCCATTGTTTGTACTGCTTCTAAAGGATAATCTCCCGCTGCAGTTTCACCTGATAACATAACAGCATCTGTTCCATCAAAGATCGCATTCGCTACGTCCCCTGCTTCTGCACGTGTTGGACGTGGATTTGTTTGCATTGAATCAAGCATTTGAGTCGCAGTAATAACAGGTTTTCCTGCTTCATTACATTTGCGAATAATTTCTTTTTGGTAAATAGGAACATCTGCAGTTGGGATTTCAACCCCTAAGTCACCACGAGCAACCATGATACCGTCAGAAACTTCAAGAATGTCTTCGATATTATCGACACCTTCTTGATTTTCAATCTTAGAAATAATTTTAACAGAAGTGTCTCCTTCTTCTTCTAAGACTTCACGAATTGCGAGAACATCGCTGGCACGACGAACGAATGACGCAGCAATAAAATCAATACCTTGGCTTACACCAAAACGAATATCTGATTCATCTTTTTCAGTGATTGCTGGTAAATTTAAAGAAACATTCGGTACATTGACACCTTTACGTGATTTAATAATCCCACTATTTTGAACTTCAGTAATGATTTCACGGTTATCATAATCAATATCTGTAATTAATAAATCAATAAGTCCATCATCTAATAAGATATGACCACCTAATTCAACATCATCAATCAGTCCTTCATAAGAAACAGAAAATTTCTCACTTGTTCCTTCGACTTCATCCATCGCAATTTTTACTGTGGTACCTTGAATCAATTCCACTAAATTATCTTTCATTAAGTGTGTACGGATTTCAGGTCCTTTAGTATCTAAAAGCATTGCTACATTAGGATTTGTGTTTTCACGTGCTGCTTTAAGTGTATTGAATCGCTCCAATTGTTCTTCATGATCTCCATGAGAGAAGTTAAAACGAGCAACATTCATTCCAGCATTGATTAGTGCTTCCATCGTTTCTTGTGCATCACTTGCCGGTCCTAATGTACAAACAATTTTAGTTTTTTTCATTAAATTAAACTCCTTATCTTTGCGTTAAACTTCTGTTCAGGTGAATTAAATCTCCACGAACAGTGTGTTCTTTTGATTCTAATGCTTGAACAATATCAAAGATTGCTAATTGTTCATTTCGAATTCCTAAATAAATTCCTTCTTTACCTTCTAACAACATATCTACTGCACGAGCTCCCATCAATGTGGCAAACACTCGGTCACGTGCTGTTGGTGAGCCCCCACGTTGAATGTGCGAGAGGGAAATGCCACGAACTTCTTGTTTAGGTGCTAATGCTTTATATTTTTCAACGAAATCATCTACTTGATCGACGCCTTCAGCTAAGATAATCATTGAATAATCTTTACCACTACGACGCCCTTTTTCAACACTTTCGACGATTTCTTCTAAATCATATTCTGATTCAGGAATTAAAATCGCATCCGCTCCTGCGGCAACACCAGCCCATATAGCAATATCTCCAGCGTGACGGCCCATCACTTCAACCACGAATGTTCGATTGTGTGAAGCAGCAGTATCTGAAATTTTATCGATCGCATCTAATGCGACGCTAACAGCTGAGTCAAAACCGATTGTATATTCTGTTGCTGGAATATCATTGTCAATTGTGCCAGGTATTCCAATAGCCGGAAATCCTAATTTTGTTAGCGATAATGCTCCTTGGAAAGAACCATCCCCACCAATTACAATTAAACCATCGATTCTTTGTCGATTCATTTGATCGATTGCTATTTTTTGAATCTCAACATCTTTGAATTCTGGATAACGAGCAGAATGTAAAAATGTTCCGCCTAATTTAATATTATGATGGACATCATTAACTCCTAGCAAACGCATATTTCCTTCGACTAGCCCTTTGAAACCATAATAGACTCCATAAACTTCAATCCCATGATGTAATCCTTGTTCGACTACAGCTCGAATTGCAGCATTCATCCCTGGGGCATCGCCACCACTAGTAAGTACTGCGACACGTTTCATCTATATAACTCACCTCTAATTATAAATTGATACGAATAGTATCAGTATACCACGAGTTCATTTTATCACTTATCACACATTAAGTCATATGTTTTCTGTTATCTTCTCAATGAATACGATACCATTTTTTATTTATTGAAAAACAACCTGAGAATGCGGAAATATTTCGCGTACTTTATTTTGAATGTTTTTAGAATAGCTTATATTGTATTCCGCATTCAATTGGATAGTGCGATAATTGTGATCCACTAAAATAATGATTGTAGGACCCGGATTGGCTAGTGCCAATTGTTTTAAATGCTCAATGGCTTTTTCGGCATCTGGGAAATTATCCAACTTAATATAACAATATTCAGATGCATTGGATTTTTTTTGCTGCGAAAGCGTCCGCGCATCTGCCATATGATTAATAATAATTTGTTGTTGCCCTCTTTTATTCGTTGATTTTTTTCCTTTAATATGAACGATTTGGTATTGATTGAGTAAAGATTGAACGCGATTGAATACTTGTGGGAAGAGGACACCTTCAATACGATTAAATTCGTCTCCCAAGGTCACAAATGCCATATCGTCTCCTTTTTTGGTTTGAATAATCTTTATTGTTTCAATTAAAGCGATCGTTTCAATGGCGCGATTATCACTGACTTCAAACAGCTCTTCAATCAACATGAGCTGATTATTTTGCTGAATCAGCGGTAAAAAATGATCGATAGGATGACCTGATAGCGCAAAACCTAAATATTCACGTTCCAATTTAATCTTTTCCATTAAGTCATATTCTTCGACTGGTTCAATGCGAGGCTCTAATTCTTTAAATAAACTAATATTTGCCCCACTATATTCAACACTTTGAATCAATGTTTCTAAATTATGCATTAAGGTTGCGCGTCCATAACCTAATCCGTCAAGAGCTCCCACTGCAATCAGCGGTATAATCGAATCCTTATTGAGAAGTTTTTGTGGTAGGCGCTGTAAAAAGTCAAGATAATCTTTATAAGGCCCCATAACCTGACGATCATCAATTAGATGCATGATTAATTCTTTGCGAATGCCTTTAATCGCTGATAATCCAACTCTTAGCTGATTCTTTTCGATACTAAAGTTCGCTTGGCTATGATTAATATCTACGCCCAATAGTTCATTGTTTAAACGACGCTTCGCTTCATTAATCATACTAATATTTGAAGTGTTTTGTGAGCTACCACTATTAATAATTGCTTGATAAAAATATAAAGGATAATGTGCCTTCAAATAAGCTAGTTGATAAGCCAAGGTTGAATAAGCAACGGCATGAGCTCGATTAAATCCATAATTACTAAATGCATAAATATAGTCATACACTTGATTGGCATCCGCTTCTTTAAAACCGCGCTTTTTGGCACCTTCAATAAATTGAACGCGTTGTTCTTCCATAATTTGAGCTTGCTTTTTGCTCATAGCTCTTCTTAAAACATCCGCTTGACCAAATGAAAAGCCACCCATTTTAACTAATATTTGCATGACTTGTTCTTGATAGACAATAATGCCATAAGTATTACTTAGAATCGGTTCTAATTCAGGGACAATATAATCAATTTCTTCTTGGCCATGTCGCCTTTTAATAAAATGATCAATTTGCTGCATGGGTCCCGGACGATAGAGCGCATTAACAGCAATAATATCCTCAAAACGTTCGGGCTTTAAACGGAGAAGCACACGTTTAATACCGGGTGACTCGAATTGAAAGACGCCATTTGTTTCAGCTTGCTGAAATATTTGGATGGTTGCTGCATCATCTTTAGGGACATTTTCAATATCTATCGCAATGCCATCTTTACGTAAATTCGTTAAAATATTATCTAAAATCGTTAAATTTCTTAAGCCTAAGAAATCCATTTTCAACAGACCAATTTCTTCAACATCATACATCGTAAATTGCGTCAATAAGAGATTGTCTTGATTGTCCAATATCGGGATGATATTTTTTAAAGGTTGATCAAATATCACGACCGCTGCTGCATGCGTTGATGTATGTCTAGGTAGACCTTCAATTTTAAGTGCAACTTTAAAAATCTCTTGATTTTCAGCACTTGATTGCACTATTTGGCGTAATTCGCCGGATTCTTTATAGGCTCTTTCTAAAGTCATACTTTGATTTTGGTCCGTCGGAATACTATTGGACCACATTTTAAGTTCTTCAGAGTCTGCGCCTAAAACACGCAATGTATCACGAATCGATTGCTTCGCTCCAAATGTCCCAAAAGTAATAATTTGCGCAACCTGATCATAACCATACTTTTCCTTAACATAATTCAATACTTGGCCCCGTTTAACATCGGGGATATCGATATCAATATCCGGCATCGTATAACGTTCAGGATTAAGGAATCGTTCGAATAATAAATCATAATAAATGGGATCAACGGATGTTATTTCTAATAAATAGGCAACCAATGATCCCGGAGCAGATCCTCTACCAGATCCTAATTGAATCCCATTATTTCGACAATAGTCAATAATGTCCCACACAATGAGGAAATAATCACTGAATCCCATTTTTGTAATGGTAGATAATTCATGTTCTAAGCGCTCAACATAATCGGAATGATTGGCCAAGCCACGAGATTCTAAAGCATTCATCGTTAATTGTTTTAACATTTCATCTGATGTTAAATCAGAATTTGTTTGGTAAGTTGGAAACAATAGTTCTGTCTCTGGAAATGTGACTTGCATTTTCTCTGTCAGAACTTGAGTATTTTCAATAATGTCAGTTAGTCCCGATTGTTGGTACATGGTTTTCAAATCATCTAAAGGATAGAGACAATTGACGCCCTTACTATCAATTAAAGAGCGTTCGAGATTTGTTTCATGTTGGTCAATCGCTTTAAGTACTTGGAGACTAAATGCATCACTTGCTTGTAACATTTCAACCGCTTGCCCGATAACTAGCGGTAAGTTATTTTGTTCCGCAAATTCACGAATATTAGTTAATTCGATTTGATTCAAAGGATAAATCGAAACACCGATATAAATCGCATCCGCCAATTGCTTTCGGTAAAAGGCTAATAAATCTTGTGCTTGTTGTGTTTGCCCTCTAAAAATCGCTTGGAAAAATTCATGCCGTCTATCCGCAATAATCATCACGAGATGATCATGATATGCTTGAATCGTTTGCCAAATATTTTCAATAGGAAGAGGTCGCTTCGATGTTAAATACGATAGCTCAATTAATGCCAAATACCCTTCATAATCGAGTGCATAAAGAAGATAATTTTGATCGACATCCGTCTGATAAGTACCAGGAAGCTTTAATGTCATACCAATTAATGGTTTGATGTCTGCTTTTTTCGCTTTTTTATAAAATTCATAGACACCGTGCAACACATTCACATCAGCTAAGCCGATGGATTGATAGCCATATTTTTTAGCGAGTGCAATATAGTCATCAATCGTTACCGTGCTCTGTAATAATGAATAGGCACTCTTCACATTGAATAACATCTTCCTCCTCCTTCCTAAGTTACTCCTTCAAACGATGATTATAAAATAAGCATCGCGTCCCCAAAACTAAAGAAACGATATTTATGATTGACGGCATGTTCATATGCAGCCAGAATACCTTCACGATTATAAAATGCTGAAACCAACATCACCAATGTCGATTGTGGCAAATGGAAATTCGTAATTAAATGATCGACTAATTTGAATTCATAACCTGGTTTAATGAAAATATTTGTCCAACCTGATTCCCCAACTAATTTGCCATCATGTCGATTAGCAATGGTTTCTAATGTCCGCACACTGGTTGTCCCAACGGCTGTGATTTTGCCACCTTGGGCTTTTATTTGATTAATACGATCGACGCTTTCTGCTGATAATGAATAGTATTCAGAATGCATTTCATGATCTTCTATTTGTAGAGA
>JBHWOV010000049.1:0-4775 GCA_043424535.1 Aerococcaceae bacterium | reverse complement strand
ATTAATATGGAGGAGTGATAGTAATGGGTTTATTTGATAATATGAATTTACTGGATCTATTTTTACCGACAGCAGGTACTGATACGAATCAACAATTAGCACAAAAATCTGGATTAGATTTAGGCGATTTCTCTAAAATTGCAGCGATTGGATTACCAGCTATTTTGAATGCAATTCAACGCAATAATGGACGTGATGGTGGTTTAAATTCATTTGATAATGCTTTAACTCAGCATCAACAAGATTTAAATCAATATAATTCAGCCGATGATTTAGCACAAAATGTTGATCCAAATGATGGTGAAAAAATATTAGGCCATGTATTTGATAATCAACAATCAGTGTTTGACCGTATTGGTAATGCATTGAACTTATCTCCAGATGCAGTGAAACGTGCGTTAATTATCATTGCTCCAGTTGTTCTTAAATATTTAGCAGATCGTAAAAATACGAATGGGCTTGATCAACAAGGCGTTGAACGTGAAACTGCCAATACGGTGAATGATTTAAACAAATCGATTCAAAATTACGGACAGCAAAGACAAAATGTGCCGTCCGCGAATGATTGGTTTGGACCATTACAAAATAATAATTACGAACGTCAAGATAATGGTGGTATCTTAGATAAAGTCTTTGATATATTTAAATAAAATTTTCAACTCAGTGTTATCACTGAGTTTTTTTGAGCAGTTTTATCGAATACGATGGCTATTTTTGTTTTAATAGAACAATGAAAGTGAGGGATTACATGTTAGAGATAGAGTTTTTCCACGATGTGATTTGTAGTTTTTGTTTCCCCATGTCTGCAAGAATGCGACGTTTAGCGGAAGCCTATCCGGAAATAAAAATTAAGCATCGGTCATTTGCATTAGGATGGGATGAAACGGTATTTGAGCAAATGTTTGGCTCACATGAAGCTGTAAAACCTGAAGTGTTAGGACATTGGGAGCATGCCAATCAAAATGATGAGGCGCATCGCTTTAATATTGAAGGAATGAAAGAAACTGATTTCCTCTTTCCGACTTCGAAACCTGGTTTAGTGGCTGCCAAAGCAGCAGGTGTAGTAGGTGGAGAAGATGCTTATTGGGAAGTTTTTGATAAACTCCAAGAAGGCTTATTTGTTAGAAATTTAAACATTCAAGAACCTGACGTCATTGAAAAATTAGTCAGTGAAACATCCATTGATTTAATGAAATGGCGCGAGGCATTTCAAGATCATCAAACAGAAGAATTAGTGATTGATGATTTGAAATTAGCACAAGCCTATCAAATTCAAGGTGCTCCTGCTCTTGTAATCAATCAGAAATATTTGATTTCAGGTGCCCAACCTTATGAAATTCTAGAAAACGCTATTCAAGAAATCATGCAGCAAGAAGCAAATTAAAGAAGACATTGCCTGATTAAGGCAATGTCTTTTGACTTAAAGTATTTTATTTTTGATGCACTCGTGGATCGTATTCGAAACTAGGATCCAATTGATGATCTAAGGCATCGAAAGCATCTGCAATTTGTTGATCGACTTCAGCTAATTTTTCTTTGTCATATTTAACTGATTCAAGATATGGAATAGGTTTACCAAAATAAACTTTGGCTTTTTTGCGTGTCAATGTTTCTTTCCATCCTAATGGTGGTTGAATCGCGATTGGAATAATGTCCTTTTTACTCATTCTTTGAATAAATGCAGTGCCACTTTTTAATTCCGTGGAATGTCTTGTACCTGATGGAAAAATAGCAAAATCATTTTCTCCTTCTGCCAAGACATTAATCGCAGATTTAATTGCCTTGCGTCCTGGATTTTCTCGATTAACTGGAATCATTCCTGCTGATCTCATCATATTACCAAATAATGGAAGATTGAATAAACTTTCTTTAGCCATAAAACGTAATTGTCTAGGTTTGATTGCATTGGCAATAATAAAAGGATCCCAATTTGAGCGATGTGTGGAAGCCAAAATGACATTATCATCTTCGGGAAGATTTTCTAATCCGTAAATTTCAGGTTTGCCATTTATTAAATAAAGTAATATTTTACTAACAGCTAATACTAAATGATAAAAAAACATGGTCCAAGGTCTTCCTTTCGGTTAAAATAGAATATAGATTATTTATTGCACTCTTTAAATATAGCACGAAAAGGAGGTCACTTCCATTGACATTTCGGAACCACAAACATCATCGCTACCACTGGTTTTATTTAATCATTTTATGGTGTCTTCAAGTATTACCTATTAAGGCAGCGACTGTGGAATTAAATGAGGTTTATGAATTAGACAGTTTAGCATTCGTGCAAGGGCTTGAAATGAATCAAAATCGAGAGTTAATGCTTAGCACAGGTTTGTATGGTGAATCGGTGCTGGGGCAAATTGATCCTGGCAATGGACAGATTACCGTGATTGACCCATTAGACTCTAGTTATTTTGGTGAAGGAATTACCTTTACACCAAAATATCTTTGGCAATTAACATGGCAAGAACAAACAGCATTAAAGCGCGACGCTGAAACGTTTGAAATCATCGAAAAATACCCGATGCAAGAAGAAGGATGGGGAATAGCATATGATCCGGATCGTCATATTCTCTGGCATTCTGATGGAACAGATAAAATATACCAGCGCAATCCAGAAAATTTTAATAAAATGGAGACATTACAAATTACAGAGCAGGGTGAGCCCGTTGATCTATTGAATGAACTCGAGTATGCTAATGGTGCAATTTATGCCAATATTTGGTATAGTACCGATATTGTGCAAATCGATCCTGAGACGGGAGAAATTACCCATCGCTATCAATTAGCCCCCATCCTTGAGTCCACTTTGTCTAAGGAACAACTAGAAAATATTGATAGTTTAAATGGTATTGCTCATATTGAAAATCAACGATTTTTTATTACAGGCAAATTATATCCTTATTTATATGAAGTAACTTTACAACCTTAGAAAGGAATCATCATGACTGAACCAGCAATTAAATATGAACTAATCAAAGAAGAAAAACATACAGGCGCACGTTTAGGGCGTGTTCATACACCTCATGGTACATTCGATACTCCAATTTATATGCCAGTCGGAACGCTTGCAACGGTAAAGAGTCTTTCTCCTGAAGAATTGAAAGCCGCAGGAGCGGATATTATTTTGAGTAACACTTATCATTTATGGTTAAGACCAGGTGAAGACATTGTAAAAGAAGCCGGTGGTTTGCATAAATTTATGAATTGGGACCGTGGTGTTTTAACAGACTCTGGTGGTTTTCAAGTCTTTTCATTAGCAAAAAATCGTAAATTATCAGAGGAAGGCGTTCATTTTAAAAGTCATCTGGATGGCAGTAATTTATATTTAACACCAGAAAAAGCCATTCAAATTCAAAATGATCTCGGTGCTGATATCATCATGAGTTTAGATGAATGTCCGCCATTCCATGAATCACGCGATTATGTTCAACATTCTGTTGATCGAACGACACGTTGGGCTGAAAGAGGTTTAGAAGCTCATCAACGTCACAAAGATCAAGCTTTATTTGGTATTGTTCAAGGTGCAGGATATGAAGATATACGTATTAAACATGCCAAGCAGTTGGCATCCATGGATTTTCCAGGCTATTCAATCGGCGGATTATCGGTCGGCGAAACAAAAGAAGATATGAATCGTGTTTTAGAATCACTGACACCGCATATGCCAAGTGATAAACCGCGTTATTTAATGGGAGTAGGATCTCCAGATGCATTAATTGATAGTGTGATTCGTGGTGTAGATATGTTCGACTGCGTTCTTGCGACGCGTATCGCACGTAATGGAACATGTATGACTCGAGATGGGCGTCTTGTTGTGAAAAATGCTAAATATGCTCGCGACTTTACGCCAATTGATGCGACCTGTGATTGTTACACTTGTCAAAATTATACTCGTGCTTATGTACGTCATCTTATCAAAGTTGACGAAACATTTGGATTGCGATTGACATCCATTCACAATACGCATTTCTTATTGCAAGTGATGCGTGAAGTACGCCAAGCGATTATTGACGATCAATTATTAGAATATCGCGAAGAATTCTTCGAAAGATATGGCTATAATGAAGAAAATGCCCGTGCTTTTTAATTCATTTGAATCACTAGCCAATTAGATATATCTTTGTTAGAATACAATTAGTCAAATGGAAGAGGTGTATTATGGAGATTATTGCAATTTTTTTACCCATTATTTTAATGTTAGTTGTGTTTTACTTTTTATTAATTAGACCACAACAACAACAAGTTAAGAAAAAACAAGAAATGTTAAATGAGATTAAGCCTGGAGACAGTGTTGTAACAATTGGTGGCTTACATGGTTTGGTCGATGAAGTCAGCCAATCAAGTAATACTGTTGTTTTAGATTGTGAAGGTGTTTATCTTACATTCTCATTAAATGCCGTAGCAACAGTTACTGCGGGTGGTAATATTGAAGCTCGCCAAGAAGAAATTGCCGAAGATAATGAAGAAGCACTTGTAGAATACGAACAAGAGGAAGAATAATTCAGGCAAGTAAATATTTTAACGTCATTTACCCCTGGGTAGATGACGTTTTTTAATGGAGGAAATTTATGAAAGCTTATCATGCAAAAGAAATAATATTTGATGAAAAAACGGTAAATGGTGCTTATCTCATTATTGATGGTGGCAAATTTCAAGACATTACGACTGAAAAGCCTGAAGGGGTCGATATTGTTGACTATTCAGATAAAATAATCGCTCCGGGTCTTGTCGATACACATATTCATGGTTATTTAAATCACGATGTCATG
>JBHWOV010000048.1:0-7045 GCA_043424535.1 Aerococcaceae bacterium | reverse complement strand
CGTGTACTCATTGTAATGGCTCGCTTCTTTCCTACAATTCGACATGATTATAAACAAATCATTCAAGCATTAAGATTAAGAGGCATCGCTATTTCACCATTACAATGGATATGTCATCCGATAAAAATGTTTGAATATGTTTTTATTCCGCTTGTCATGAATGCGACACAAGTAGGCGAAGATTTAACGATTGCTGCACTCACCAAAGGGTTTGATATTCATGGTGAGAAAACTTCTCTCATTTCATTATCGCTCTCAGTCAGTGATTTAATATTTGCGATTGTTATGACCATTCCCGTGCTGTTTTTATTTGGAAAGGAAATTTTATGATTATTTTTGATCAATTATCTTTATCTTATCAAGATCATTCACCCGTTCTAGATGATTTATCTTTTTCAATTCAAAAAGGTGAATGTGTTTTGATTTGTGGTAAAAGTGGATCGGGAAAATCAAGTATTGCTCGAATTATCAATGGACTCATTCCTGAATACATTGATGGTCAACTCAATGGAAAAGTAACGATTCAGCAATTAGATCTTAAACATGCAACGCTGAATGATCTCGTACCTCTTCTTGGAAGTGTCTTTCAAAATCCTAAAAATCAGCATTTTGCTCTAGAGTCGAACGCTGAATTAGCCATAATCAGTGAAAATTTAGGCTTACCCGCGAATCAAATACAACACCGCATAAATACAATCATTCAACAATTCAATGCGGAATCATTACTTAATCGTTCAATTTTTAAACTATCGGGTGGCGAAAAGCAGCAATTAGCATTTTTGAGTGCTATCATCCATGATCCAGATATTCTTATTTTAGATGAAGTCACTGCTAATTTAGATCAACAAGCCATTAAAAAAATAGCACAAATGATTCAAATATTAAAAGATAAAGGCAAAACAATCATTTTAACGGAACATCGGCTCGCTTGGTCACTAGATTTTGTCGACCGCTATTTATATCTAGAGGATGGACACATTGCCAAAGAATGGTCTAAAAATGAAATGCAGGACCTGAATTCAAACACATTACATCATTTGGGATTACGTACGCAAAATTTATCTAAGATTAGTGAAATTGTAGATTCACTTCCTTTCCCAAATGTCCAATCCGAGGCGCCACTAAAAATAAGGGATTTAGTCATTGGCTATGATGCTCCTCTAACTCAAGCGATAAATAGTTCATTTGAAGCAGGAAATATTATTGGTATTTTAGGAAATAATGGCATCGGCAAAACGACTTTTGCTCATACACTTGCTGGAATTTTAAAACCATTATCAGGTAAAATTTTATGGCATGGAAAAGTAATGTCACCGTCTGAATTAATAAAACATTGTTTTATCGTACTTCAAGACACGAATTACCAATTGTTTACTGAATCAGTAGAGGATGAAATAAATTTTGGTTTGACGGAGCCATCAACTAATAGCGAAGTTATTTTACAAAATATGGACTTGTTCGACAAACGTCATCAACATCCGATGACTTTATCGGGTGGTGAAAAACAACGATTAGCTATTGCTGCTGCCATTCAATCAAAAAAGCCCATCATTATTTATGATGAGCCTACCTCCGGACTTGATTATTATCATATGATTGAATTTGGTAAACAAATGAAACAATTAGCCAATCAAAATATGATTCAACTCATCATCACACATGACGAAGAATTAGTAGCAAATTTCTGTGATCAAATCATTGATTTTAATCGACTAACATATTAAAACCATTCAATCTTGCATCAATGCGTCTGACAAATAAGGGCATTGAATTAAGATTGAATGGTTTTTTATTAGTAAATTTTAATATAAGTCGATAATTTTATCGAATTGTTCAGCATATTTATCTATTTGCGTTTTATTACCGATAACGACTCGTCCAGCCTGCTCATTCCACTGCGCAAAAAAGTTTGAGCGGTTCTGTAAATCACTTGGCTGCGTTGCTAAAATTTCTTCTTTAAATTGTTGACGTTGTTGATTTGTCATGCCTGTTTGATGGCGATTAAAGGCTAAAATTCCCTTTTCAATCGCAGATAATGGACGTTCTAATGGACTCAATGTTCCAATAATATATTTTAACAACTCGTCTTCTGTTAAATTTAATTGTTCAATATATTGATTCACATTGGCATAAGTATTGAATGTTTCAACAATATTCGGATCGCGATAGGAAGCCATACTAATATTGCCTTTCCAATCATGACGATACATTGCTCCATAAGCGCCACCTTTAACACGAATCATATTCCATAAATAATCATAACGTAGCAGAGTCGCTAAGACTTCGTCACTTCCATGCTTATGCGACATGTCATCAGATTGTGTTGCTTGAGCCACATAATTGACATCTTGTGATGTAATGAAAGCAATATTTTCTATAGGATTCGTCTGATATGTCGCCGCTTCAATTGGTCCCGTTTCACTATAATCCTTCATTGAATGAACGATTTTTTCTTTAATATCTCCTACTCGGTTAGCGTCACCAACATATAAAACATGTAATCTTGATGGTGTTTTTAAACGATCAAGTAGTTGATTTAATTGTAAAAGCACTTCCGCTTCTTTACCATTTTCCAACATTTGCAATACTTCCTTCAAATAGTGGAAATAATGTGTTCCTGAAGTACGATCTTGCAAAGCGTGTGGGATACTAAATTGTGATAAAGCTGAATTAATAGCCAATTGATGTGCGCTATAATTGATTTGATCATCCATGTCAGCTTTAATCGATTTTATCATTTGTGTTATTTGGCTAACATCTTCAATTTTCAAATGTAAAATTGCTTCGGACATTAATTCAATCAATTTATCTATATTTTCAAATAATGCCTTTCCTCTAACATATAGATAAGGTTTGATATTACCTGACTGATCTTCATAAATAATATGATTAGCAGAAATACCCCCGGTGTACGTATTGACTGCTTTCTTAAATTCAAATAAAGAATAATTATCTGTTTCTAAATTACCAATTAAATTGGTTAAAATATCGAGTGCGCCATATTCCTCTTGAGAAAAATCTGAAATATCAAAATAATAACTAACATAGTCAATTTCAGATGTAAACTGGTCACTATAATAAAATGCTGTCTGGTCAAATAAAGGCATTTGCTCGAGTTTATCTTCTTCAATCTCTGCAGATAAATCTTCACGTTGTAAAGTTGGTATCTTAGCCAAATCTTCAGCAGTATCAGGTGTTTCTTGTCGCTTAATCAGTGCTTTCGTTTCTTCAACCAACGCTTCTTTTTCTTCTGCACTTAATGTTGCTTTATATTCTTGAAGTGCTTCAAAACGTTCAGTTTCGATTTGATCATTTTTTCCGGGCTCTGCTTCTAAAACTATAGAAGTTCGCTGAGCATTATTGAGTAATTTGTCTTTGATTAATTGCTCGAAATACCCTTCTGAAACTTTTTCAGTCAATTGATTTAAATAGTCATTAAAATGAAAATTATCGAATGGTGAACCATCATATAACCAGGAGCTAAATGCAGTTAAACTATACATCACGCCGCGAGGATTTCCTTCAGAAATGGCAGCTTCGCGTAAACTAAATTTATGTCGATTTAATGATGCTTCAATTAATTCTTGATCAAGTCCTTCTTCAACGATTTGTTCCAAAGTATTTTTAACAACATCTCTAAATGCCGTCATCTTCTCTGCATTCGAATCTTGAATCATGATCGAATACATCACTGGCCATCCTACTTCTTGAACACTTGCTGAAATGTCTCCCCCTAAATCCGCTTGAATAAGTGCTTTTTTAAGTGGTGCATCATTATTACCAAATAAAACAGAATTCAACACTTGCATCCCCATAATATCTAGTGTTTCCTCTGCTTGGCCAATATGCCATGCTAAACCTAAATATGTTTTATGTTCAGGATTATCTCCTTTAGTAATTGAATAAGTTTCATAATAATCTACTTCAGACGGTGTCGCTACCTCAACAGTGAAATCAATTTGCTTCTCTTGAATGGAATATTGATCAAAATAGCTGGCTATTTCATTAAATGTTTCTGATTCATTAATATTTCCATAGACGACAGTTAAGGTATTAGACGGATGATAAAAAGTCTGATGATAATCAATAAATTCTTCTTGTGTTAATTCTGGTATCGCAATCGGATCACCACCAGATTCCCAAGCATACAATGTGTCAGGGTATAATTGTTTCATCGTTGCTGTATATAAGGCACGTTCGGGTGAACCGAGTGCACCTTTCATTTCATTATAGACAACGCCTTTATAAATTAAATCATCTTCTTCTGATTCTAAATGATAATGCCATCCTTCTTGTGCTAATATTTGTGGATTATGAATTAAGTTTGGTTTGAAGACAGCATCTAAGTAAACACGCATTAAATTCAGAAAATCTTGATCATTTGTTGATGCAACTGGATAGACTGTTTTATCCGAGAAAGTCATCGCATTTAAAAAGGTCTGCATGGAACTTTTTAATAATTCAACAAATGGTTCTTTGGATGGAAATTTTTCCGATCCATTTAACACCGAATGTTCTAAAATATGTGTGATCCCATTATCACTGTATGGTGGTGTTTTAAATGCAATCGAGAATGCTTTATTTTCATCGTCATTGTCCAAATGAAGTATTTGTGCTCCTGTTTGTTCGTGGCGATATAATTTCCCTATCGAATGAATATCTGGTAATGATTGAGTTTCTATTAAAGTAAATGACATCGAATTCCCCCTTTGAGATAATATGGCTATTATAGCTAATTTTTTGTGCATTGACTAGCAACGTTGACTGTAACTCATTTTTTCAAATGCAATATATGTTAAAATAAACAAAATGTTTCAGGAGGAAAAAATAAATGACAATTAAACAAAATGTGAATGATGTGCTTCAAAATATCAATCAAATCAATGACAAGGCACATTTAGTGGCTGTAACAAAATATGTTGGCGAAGATGCTATGCGTGAATTATTACAGGCTGGAATACATGATTTTGGCGAAAATCGTGTGCCTGCATTACTGGAAAAACAAGAACTTTTTAATGATGTTTCTGAAAAAATTCAATGGCATTTTATTGGTAATCTACAAACGCGTGCTGTGAAAGATGTGATTAATCATATCGATTATTTACATTCGCTTGATCGCTTGAAATTAGCCAAAGAAATTCAAAAAAGAGCGAATCACCCTGTTAAGTGCTTCTTACAAGTGAATGTTTCAGGAGAAGAATCAAAATCGGGTATTGCGCCGGATCAAATCGATGAAATAATCAGTCAAATAGCAAACTTCGACAAAGTCCAAATCATTGGTTTGATGACGATGGCACCGATTGATGCGACTGAAGCAGATTTACATCAATATTTTGCTGCATTAAAATCACTCCAAGAAAACATTGCATCAAAAAAAATACCCAATGCTCCGTGTACTGAATTGAGCATGGGTATGAGTCGTGACTATGAAATTGCACTTAAAGAAGGTGCAACTTATGTTCGAATAGGCTCAGCGCTCTATCCTACAACACCATAATTCTTCAAATAAATTTTATTCGGCAATAATCCGGCGGATTGCGTCTTTCATTTCTTCTATCGGAATGATGGTACGTTCATCTGCTGGATTTTCATTTATTTTATTGATCGCTGGTGGAAAATCAATGTCAGTGAATTCTCTTAGGTTATTCAATAATGCATCATCATCCATACTGTCTGTATCGATATTCAATCCATTTAAGACGGCTTCTGGAAATTTATAAGGACTAGCAGTTGAGACGATCACTAAAGGATTTTCGCGTTGAGAAGATAATTTTCTTGCTACTTTAGAAGCCACTGCAGTATGTGGATCAATCACATAATCAGAACTCTGGTAGACTGCATTAATTTCGCTTAAAGTCTCTTTTTCAGTCGCATAATCTGCTAAAAAGTCTGAGAAATTGGCTAATGTATCCTCTGTCACTTGATAACTTCCCTTATCTTTCAGATCATCCATCATTGTCACTAGAGCGTTTGTATCGTCGTTTAAAGCATGGTATAACAAGCGCTCAAAATTACTTGAAATTAAGATATCCATCGAAGGACTGATCGTTAAAATAAATTCACGATTCGTATTATAATTTCCTGACTCAAAGAAATCCGAAAGCACATTATTATCATTGGATGCACAAATTAATTTTCCAATTGGCAATCCTAATTGTTTAGCATAATAGCCTGCTAATATATTACCAAAATTACCGGTCGGTACTGAAAAATCAATTTTTTCATTCGGTTTAATTTCACCGCGTTTAATTAATTGAGCGTAAGCAAAGAAATAATACACTACTTGAGGAACAAGTCGACCAATATTCATTGAGTTTGCACTACTGAATTGTTTATTTTTTGATGCTAATTCTTCATTAAAAGCTTGATCATTAAATAAATCTTTTACTTTTTTCTGCGCGTCATCAAAATTCCCATTTACCGCAAAAACATGTGTATTTTGTCCTTCTTGAGTTAGCATCTGACGTTCCTGAATCGAACTAACCCCGCCATTTGGATAAAAGACAATAATTTCTGTTCCAGGCACATCTGCAAAGCCAGCCATCGCTGCTTTACCTGTGTCACCTGAAGTCGCTGTTAAAATAACAATGTCTTTCTCATTATGATTAATTTCATTGGCAGTTGTCATCAAATAAGGCAAAATAGATAAGGCCATGTCTTTGAAGGCGATTGTCTCACCATGAAATAATTCTAAATAATAATGACCATCTGCATCTTTTAAGGGTGCGATATTTTCATGGTCGAAGCCATCATTATAAGCACCTTGTACACATGATTGAATTTGTTCTTGTGTAAAATCGCCTAAAAATTCTTTTAGCACAAATTGTGCCATTTCTTGATAGGAGAATTCTTTTAATTCATTCCAATCTAAAGAAATCGGTTTAATTTCTGTTGGAACATACAAACCGCCATCAGATGCCAGTCCTTCTAATATAGCTTGTGATGCTGTAACGATATTATCAGGATTGCGTGTGCTCTTATAGATCATCGATTTTCCTCCTTAAAATTCTTTGTCACTTTATGTTAATTTTTTATTTATTATTAT
>JBHWOV010000047.1:0-11562 GCA_043424535.1 Aerococcaceae bacterium | reverse complement strand
ATGTATGTGAATTTTGATATAGGATCAAAAGTAAATAATAGACGTAAAGTTAAATTTCATGATAACAATAAGGAACACTAAAGACCGTAAAATGGTCTTATTTTATTACAAAAAATTATGGAGGATAACGCATGAACAAATCAGTAGATCTAGATATTGAACAAGGTGCAGTTGTTAAGATAACTTTTATAGATAAGATGGAGGTTATTGCACGCATCATAAAAACATAACCACCAGATAATATACTGGTAGACTTGCTACATGATGGATTAGATGAACATTATATGATTCATAGGAATGAGATATACAGAATAGAAGTTATCGAAGAAAAGGAGAATGAATAATTATGGGAGAACAAGAGTTTGTTAAGAAGTGTAAGGATCTCATAGTTAGTTATGTAAATGATAATGCAGATAAGACTGACAACGAATTAATTGGTGAGCAAGATGTATATGTTGTTTGGTTGTCCAAAGTTTTGCAAAACAATAAAGCTTTGTTAAGTACTGATCGATCAGATGGTATGTATTACGAGATAACACATAATGGTGATAAACAAGAGATTTACCTAGATGCTTATAAGAAATGGGAGAACATTTGTTATAAGTTAGATGATAAATTTAAATTTTGAAATTAAGTAAATCATTTACAGTTTAATATTCACAATAGACCTCAACCAAGGTCTATTTTTATACACTAAATTAGGAGGTGATGCGATTGGACCTGATGACACCAGAGATGCACGAGAGGTTACTCAAGTGGATTGAAGACGATCAGTTAGTAAAGTTCTATGCTACACGAGAGTGGCGAACAATAAGATTGATTGCTTTAAGAAGAGACAAGCGCCGATGTCAATATGCTAAGCGTCTGGGTGGGTACATGAAAGCTGACACAGTGCATCACATCATAGCAGTGAGAGATGATCCATCACTTGCATTGTTGTTAGCTAATCTCGAATCAATTAGTAAGAGCAATCATAATAAAGAACATCCAGAAAAATTTGAAGAAAATATCAAATACTTGAACGAAGAACGGTGGTAGGTACCCCCGGGTCAAACCATTTTCGATTTCTTAAGGGGGATCAGTAAACGGAGAGGGGTTCAAGACTCCAGAAAAATTTCAGTTTCTCACATGAGGGGGGTGGGGTATATTGGCAAGTGCACAAAAAGAAACAAAGTATCAAAAAATAAAAAATTCTTTAGTCGAACAATTGGACGATCGTGGTGTCATTGCTGCATATGCCTTTGACCTCGTGGATGACTATATGAAATTGTGGGGGTTTAAGAACAAATGTGTAACTGATATAAATAAGCGTGGAGTTTCAGTTAAGTATCAAAATGGAGAAAATCAATTTGGGTACAAAAAGAATGATTCAATTGATCAACTACTAAAAATTAACGGTCAAATGATTAAGATTTTGAATGAGCTTAAAATCAAAGTAGATGATGAAGTAATGGATGACGATGACGACGATTTCTAATGTTAAATACCATACTGATATTGACCGTTATATTCAGATGGTACAAACTGGTGAAATAGAATCGTGCCAGGAACAAAAAGACATGATTAAATTTGTCATTGATAAATTGGATCAACCAGATGTGTATATTGATCACGAGATCATTAATGATGGATTTGAAAACATTGATAAACATTTCGACTTTGATTTATTTGAATGGGAAAAATTCATCATGTGTTTTGTGATGGGAGTTTTCTATGATGATGGCTCTTTAGTATTTAATGAATTCCTAGTTATGTTAGGACGTGGTGCAGGTAAAACTGGATTCATGTCAGTAGTTGAGTGGTGGATGGCAACGAAACAAGGAGTTAAAGCTTATCATGTTGACATCGTTGCTGCATCAGAAGACCAAGCTAAAGAATCGTTTACGGATATTTGGAATATTCTAGAAGACAATGAAAAACGTTATAAGAAACATTTTAGATGGACTCGAGAACAGATTGCTTATAAGAAAACAAAGTCGATTATTCGTTATAGAACAAATAATGCGAAAACAAAAGATGGGGGACGTCAAGGAGCAATTGTCTTTGATGAAATCCATGCATATATGGACGATAGTTCAATTAAAGTATTTACGTCTGGATTGGGAAAGAAACCTCATCCAAGGCGTTTTTATTTTACAACAGATGGTAACGAACGCGGTGGGTTCTTAGATACTTTAAAAGAGGAAGCGAAATTCATACTCGCTGGTGATCGTCCAAATCGTAGAACACTGCCTTTCATCTGTAAGTTAGATAAACCTGAAGAGGTTGAAGATGAATCAAAATGGGAGAAAGCAAATCCTTCTTATAGATATCTTCCTCACTTACAGCAAGAGATGCGTGATGAATACGATAAATTTGAAGATAGACCTTCTGCAAAGATTGAGTTCATGACAAAGCGGATGAATATGCCGATGACAGATAGTTGGTTAGATGTTACAAGTTGGGATAACTTAGTAATTGCTTCTGAACATGACAACATCGATCTAACTGGTCGTGCTTGTGTAGGGGCAATTGACTACGCAGAGACGACTGATTTTGCGAGTGTTGGCTTGTTATTCAAAGTGAATGATAAGTACTATCTGAAGCAACATACCTTTATTAATCGAAGAGCGCTAATTGGTCGTAACTATGCGATTCCAATCGATGTAGGAGTTGAGAAAGGTTTAGTCACTATTATCGATGAACCTACGATTAAACCAGAAGTAATTAGTAATTGGTTTATCAAACATGCTGGTATCTATCAGATTAAAGTTATTGTAGCTGACTTATTCAAGTGGCGTTACCTGGAATCAGCATTCATTACTGCTGGTATGGGAGACTTATTCAAAGTAGGTCGGAAAGGTCTGAAGACTCATACAGAGTTAGAACCAATTGTAGAAGACCTATTCAGTTATGAACAAATTGTATTTTGTGATGATGACTTCTTTATGCGCTGGTATGTGAATAACACCTATAAACATAAAGATGAAAAATTAAATATTGAGTATCGAAAACGAGAGCCTAAGTTAAGAAAAACTGATGGCTTTTTTATGTTGCTTCATGCACTGCAATATAGATCAGAACTGGATGAAATTGAAATAACGTATGACTTTAGTACACAGACATATACATATTAGGAGGACAGAACCTATGATTAACAAAAAAATTGAAATACATATGATAGATAATCAAGTCATCGTAGGGATTTTACGAGAGATTGACATTGAAAAAGATGGAACGATTACTCGAAAAGTTGAAGTGACAAGCGATGGTAATTTAAAAGGGAAGACCATTGATATAAATGATAAAGAAGTTTATATCATTGCAAATATTGAGTAGGAGGTGGTGCGATTGAAGATGCCAAAGATATTAGGAAAAGTATTTAGGAATAGAGATCCTTCAGAGGAACCTATTAAGTCAAGCATTGGTGATTTACCAGACTTTGTATTAAATACGGAAGTAAATGCTGCTTATAAGAACTATGCACTGCAGATAAGCATAAATAAACTAGCAGATGCATTATCTTTATGCGAGTTTCAAACGTTTAAAGAAGGTAAACAGATTGAAGAGAATATGTGGTATCGATTCAATATTGAACCTAACAAAAATCAGAATCAAAGTGAGTTTTGGAATAAGGTCCTATACAAGATGGTTTATTGTGTGGATGGTGCTTTGGTTATTCAATCACGTGATGGTCAGTTCATTATTGCTGATGACTTTGAAGTTTCAGAGTATGCCTTCTTGGAGAACGTCTATTCAAATATTATTTTACCAGGTAATTATGAATTACCTGGAAGTCGATTAGAGTCAGAGGTACTACACTTTAAATTACATAATTCAAAAATACTGGAGATTGTCGATTCAATTTATGATGATTATGGAAAGTTAATTTCTGGTACGATTCGTAATTATAATCGTGGTAATGCTATTAAGTTAAAGCTTTCAATTGATGCCTTATTTGAACAGTTCAAGAACGTAAAAATAAAAGACCAGAATGGTGAAGAGATCACACAGTATGATGCGATATTGGAAGATTTATTCAAGAATAAGTTTAAACCAATCTTTGAAGAGAAAGATTCAATTACACCGATGCAAAAAGGCTTAGAGTTAAGCAAAATTGATGGTAATGCATCTGGAAATACAAAGAGTGGTACTTACACTACTCGTGATATCACTGATACATTTGACGACATTGTGAATACTGTCGCTGATGCATTTGGAATTCCAAGAGGAATCTTAAAAGGTGATGTCGCGGATAATGAAGGTCTTATGGAGATGTTTACAACATTCCCTGTTAGATCCTTAGTGGACAATCTGAATCAAGAAATTAATCGAAAACTCTATGGATTGAATGGTATGAAGAAAGGTTCAAAACTAAAAATTCAAACGAATAATATTCGCTCTTATGATGTGATTAAAGTAGCTAATGCAGCGGAAGCATTGTATCGTATTGGTGCTTTAAACTCAGATGAAGTGAGAGTGAAATACTTGAATGAGGAACCACTAAATACTGAAGATTCACAAAAATATGCTGTCACGAAGAACTATGAACTGGAAGGAGGAAGTCAATCGAATGAACAACAAGAAGAAAATTAATTTAGATATTCAAGCAAAACAAACAGAAGATAAATATATCTTAACGTTGAGTGGTGGTGTCACTAAACCATCTGAATTTGATTATGGAGAGATTTATGCAGATCTGGTTCGATATTTCTTAGACGGAGTAACATCAGATATTATTATCCGATTAAATTCTCCTGGCGGTAATATCTTTGAAGGTATTGAGATTTACAACTATTTAAAAGCTCACGAAAGCCATATTACCGTTGAAGTAACTGGTATTGCAGCAAGTGCCGCTTCTGTTATTGCATTAGGAGCTGACAAAGTAATTATGAACGTTGGCACGCAATTCATGATTCACCGTGCATCAACAGTCGCATGGGGTAACGATGCAGACCTTGAAAAAGTCGTTGCAGCATTAAAAATTACAAATGGATCTATGATTGATATTTATGCGAATAAAACTGGTCAAAGCAATGAAAAAATTATTGAATGGATGGAAAATGAAACATTCTTTAGTGCTGAAGAGACAATTCAATATGGATTTGCCGATGGGATGAAAGAAACTGAAGCGATATCAGAGGACATTGTAGCTAAAAGCAATCCATTAATTGTAGCAAGCCAATCTGGTAAGGATGACTTAGACAAAGAATACTTTTTAACTGTAATCAATGAACAAGTTGCTAAAGCAGTAGCTGATGCAACAAAAGTGGTTGAAACACCTGAAGAACCAAAAAATTCAATATTAGAAAATTTATTAAAGAATATATAGGAGGACATATACATGTTTAATTTAGATAACACTACTACAATGGCAGATGTTAAGGCAAAAGCATATGATTCATTAAAGAATGGTACTGACGAGGAGCAAAAGGTTGCCTTCGAAGCTCTTTTTGACCAAATGGCTATCGAAGCAAAAATTGCTGCAGAAGATAAAACATCTCAATTACATACAGCTATCAATGACGAAAACATCTTAGTTAATCGTGGCGTTCAACGTCCGATGACTAGCCAAGAAAAACGATACTTTAAAGCTGCAGTTGAGAAACAAAAATTAGATGGATTGGATGAACAATTCCCTAAAACAATTATTCAAGATATCTTGAAAGATTTAACAGAGGAACATCCTATCATTAGTCGTGTTGATACTCAATACACTGAGGCTGTTGTTGAATATATCTATGGTGATCCAACTAAGCGTACTGCTTTTTGGGGTGCATTACCTGATGATATCAAACAAATTTTATTAGGAGCATTTAAATCTCTTCGCTTACAAGTTGCTAAATTAAGTGGATTTATTGCAGTACCAAAATCTTACTTCAAATTAGGTCCAACTTGGTTAGCAAACTATGTAACAACTGCACATAAAGAAGCGATTCAAGTTACTTTAGAAGATGCGATTATTAACGGTGATGGAAATCAAAAACCAATTGGTATGACGCGTAAACTAAGTGGCGCGATGGATAATGTTTATCCAGCTAAACCAAAACTTACTGTTGGAGCATTTAGTCCAACTGTTTTAGCAGGGATTCGTGCTACTATGGCATCTAAGAAAACTGATAATGGAGCGGTTGAGTGGATTGTTCATCCAGAAACATACTGGACAAAGTTTTATCCTAACTTAGCTTACCAAACGCCTACCGGAGCATGGGTAACAACAACACTTCCAACAGGTGAAGGTATTGTTCAATCTTATGCAGTTGATAAAGATACGGCTATTGTAGGTGTTCTAAACAACTACTTATTAGCAGTAGCTGGAACTCTAGAAATCACTAAATATACAGAAACATTAGCAATCGAAGATATGGATTTATTCATTGCGAAGATGTTTGCGACAGGTATTCCTAAGAATGAGAATGCCTTTTTTGTTGCAGATTTATCGACTATTGAAGGAGCGACACCTGTGACACCTGAAGCTGCTGCAGACATTAAAGAGCAGGATAACATTAATCCATCTGCAGACGAAACAATCCCAGCTGGATAGGAGGAAAATAAATGGTTTTAGTAGCATTTAATAAAAAGTTTATTAATAACGATACCGATCAGCAAGTAGAAGCTAATACTCCAATCGAAATGACAGTGAAGCGTGCTGATGAGATTGTGAAGAATATCAAGGGTGTTCGCAAAGACTATGAAGACTTTGGATATGAACGCGTAAAAACTTCTGCTGATGAGAAAGATCAGAGTGAGAAAGAAACAGACAAAGAACCACCTGTTACGGAATAGGTGGTTCAATGGAAAAGTTAATTGAAGATTTACTTCCAAGTGTGAAGAAACGATTGAGAATTACGTTTGATCATATTGATGATGAATTAGAAGACTATATTGAAACAGCGATAGGCTACTTGCAGGAGAAAGCAGGTAGCCTTGATTTTTCTGTTGATTCAACCACTCCATCCAGTATAAAAGCACGAAATCTATTAAAGGAATACTGTGTGTACTGTTGGAATGGCACTCAAGCTTACTTTGGGGAAGATTATCAAAGTGAAATCATTGCCCTACAGTTGTTGAATGCGGGTGGTTAGATGGTCAGAAGAAAAATGCGAGATCTGTTAAATGATGGTCTGTTGGAGTTTGGTAAGACAGCTACTCAACGTGACGACTCTGCAAAAATTATCGGAGATGGATTCAGTCGCTTAGGTGAATTGTTCTTTAAGTATCAAACGATCCGACAATCAGACTTCGATCAGTATGAAACGACTGAGAGAAGTGTTGATCTAAAGGTTAAAACGTACTACACACCAACAGTAGAAAAGTCACATAAAGTGATTATTGATTCTAGTATCTATGAAATTACTGGAATAGATCCTGATATAGATAGAATCTTCTTATATTGGTATTTGACGAAAGTAGGTGAGTTAGATGCAAACACTCAACTTATCCGAATTGATTAAAACATTGAAAAATTTAACAAATTATGAAGTGTTTAGAACGGACATTACTAAAGATGAAACACAAACAAATAAATCGTTCTTCATTGTAGAACCAGATGGTGATTTAAGTCGTACTGGAGGTAATGGTGGATTTAGTCGTGAGTTTTTAGTTTCATTTATAACTAAAGAAGATGCAGTGATTGATGATATTCAATTGATTCTATCCGTGGAGCCTCACGGGTTAATCTTTGAACGAACTGAAACGGACTATGGAAGAATGGCCGGAACTCAAAAAGAAGTAAAAATGATGACGTTTATATTCAGTCAACCATTGTGGGTTGAGTACTTATGATTGAATTTCAACTTTCAGATGCTCAAGCTAAACGCCTAGAAGAAGCGATGGCCAAGATTGGAGCTGAGTCAGAAGACTTACTTAACGCAGTTCTTGAGACCAAAGGTACTAAATTGATGATTCAAAAAATCATAGAGTTTATGCCTCAGAGTAAAAAGAATAAGCGACATGCTAGGCAATCTAATCCACTAAGACATAAGATGTTAAACTTAGGATTTGAGACTAAAACTAAGGGTGGGGCCGCTAAGAATAAAAACTCATTTGGTTATTTGGTATTCCCAGATGAGGGACGAGGACCAAGAAATCCAGTTGCTCAAAAATTCGTTGATAAAGGGGCAGAATCAGCCAATGAACTAATATTACAAGAATTATTAGATGCAATATATGAAAGACAAATAGAATTACTAGGAGGATAAAATATGGTACAGAATAAAATAGATTTCGCACGCTATAAACTAACTGCTGCAAGTATTCAATGGTTAGTCGATGGAGTGCAAACGGAAGGAACAAGATTTGGTTGTACTGGATCCGTCAATGCAGAGCCAAGTGTTAAATCAATCACCATCGATTGTGAAGGTGACCAAGCGGATAGTGTTGATATTACTGAGTTCTTTGAGACAACTATTACTGCACATATTCCATTAGAGAATTATCGTAAAGTGTATGGATTGAACCAACCTGAATTAGCTGATGGAGTGCATGGTTATAAAAAATCTAGTATTCAAGGTGAAGGTGTATTAACTGCTGAACTGACTGACTTATATGGACGTGAGCGATTATTAATTGCATTCCCTAATATTCGTTTCAGTGGTGGGTTTAGATTCGATCACGATAACTCTCAAACTGAGATTGCTCAGTTGGAATTATCAGCACGTGCTTATGCAGATGCAAATGATTACTTCTACTATGATGCGGAGAAATCAAAGGTAGAACCAGACATTGTTGAGAACTGGCACAAGAATTTCACACCAAACTTAATGTTAAAAGTTCCACAAGGATAATTGAGGTGAAGTAATGGAACGAACTACAAAGATTTTATTAACAACGGGTGAAGAAGTAGCTATTGATACAAAATTAAATATTAAGAAGCTGATGCGAATTAATAGTGATTTTAATACGGATGAATTCGCTACTTTAACCTTTAGTCGTAAGGAAGACTTCAAGATATCTTTATTACAGGCACATCAAGCAGTTTATATTGCTTACAGACAAGCTAATATGAACAACTATATGGATTTCTCGGAATTTACTGAATTATGGGACTTCGACTTTACAGTTGGGACTAAAGTATTTGGTGAACTACTAAGTTCAAGTACGAAGCCAAATAACTACCGTCAATCTATTGCAAAAGTTGTAAAAAAAAACAAATAGCAGACTTTAATCCCCCAGTACCTGAATTTGAAGTAAGGTGTTGGGGCGATTTGTTTAGCTATTATGTAGATGTTTGTGGCTTAAGTCCTGAGATAGTCTTAGAACTAAATCTAGAAGAAGTCGAACACATATCGTTAAACAAATCGACCTATAAGGCCTGGGAGAATTATGTGAATGAACTTGCAACAGACCATGCGAATTCTAAAGCCAAAAAGAGGAGGTAGTATGATTGGCAGGTAAAAACAATGAAATAAAAATTGATTATAAAGTAGTTAATACAGCCTTTAATCAAGGTATCAAAGAGATTAAGAGTGAAGTAACTACTCTGAACAAGGAGTTTGCTCTACAAAAAGAACAAATGAAGCTATCTGCTACTGAATCTGAGAAACTTGAAGCGAATATAGAGAAGCTAAATGCTGAATATGCTTCTGCTCAGCAACAGACAAGATTGACTCAATCAGCTTATGAAAATGTCGTAGCCATTATGGGTGAAGGTTCTAAAGAAGCACAGACTTGGTCTAATAAACTACTTGATGCTCAAAAGAACGAGCAATTTCTGGCCAATTCGATTGAAGAGAAAACCAATGCACTTGAAAAATCAAATGAAATCACTCGTAAAGCAGCTGAAGAGCAAACAAAATTAGAAACTAATACTAAGAGATTACAGACGTTATTTGATGCGACTGAAACAAGCTTAGATGATTATGTTGATGTTTTAGGTACAAGATTAGTCTCAGCAATTAGAGATGGTGAAGCTTCCAGTGATCAACTAGAACTTGCAATTAACAAGGTTGGTAAGTCAGCTATTGATACGGAAGTTGACCTGTCTGAGTTAAAGCAAACTTTAGATAAAGTTGATGATGACGGTAATATTGATGAAGTCAGAGCGGATATCAAACAAATGGGTGAAACCGCTGATGATACTACTCCGAAGTTAGATGAAATGACAGATGCATTAAAAGGTGAAGCTTTACTTGAAGCATCTGAACATCTAAAAGAAATATCAGATAAGATAGTTGAGATTGGAAAAGATGCGATTGAATCTGCTGCAACCGTGAGAGCGACGGATGCTCAATTTGAGCAAGTGTTCGGTAGCGCAGAAGGTGTAGCTGATGATGCAGTTAATTCTATGAGTGAATCATTCGGTATATTACCTGAACGATTGAAAGCACCCTTTGCGTCAACCACTTCAATGTTCTTAGGACTAGGTGTAGATATTGATACAGCTATGGCTATGTCAACGGATGCATTAACCATTGCAGCAGACAGTGCAGCCTTTTACGATAGATCATTAGAAGAAACTCAAGGTTCACTAAACTCATTTCTAAAAGGGAATTATGAAGGTGGAGAAGCCATTGGAATCTTCGCAAACGAAACTCAAATGGCTGCATATGCTATTAAGAACAACCTTATTGAAGCAACTGAAGAACAACAGAAACATGCTGAGAAATCGGCGCTAGCTGTTGAGAAAGCTCAAGAACGCTATGACAAGGCTGTTCAGAAGTACGGTGAGGGAAGTCTTGAAGCTAGAGATGCTCTATCTAAACTTAATACGGAGATAGAGAAGCAAGAAGATGGTCCCAACCTTACAAGTAAGTGGCAGAATCTTACAGAAGCTCAAAAACAAAATATCCGATTAGATTATGCTAAGCACATGCAAGAACAATCGGGAGCTATGGGTCAAGCAGCAAGAGAAGCTGATGGCTATGAGAACGTGATGGCCAACTTAGAATCTATCATTGATACATTCATGGCAACAATTGGGGAACCTGCCTTAGAGATATTTCTTGGGTTAGTTGAAGAATTAGTGCCGATGATTCAAGCGATGGGTGAGTGGTTCCAGAATTTAAATCCTCAAATAAAAGAAATGGTAGTAATTGTATTGGCAGTTACTGCAGCGGTTGGTGCTGTGTTACCTATCATACTAGCAGTTAAAGGGGCTATGTTACTTTTAGGAACTGCTTTTGGTCCAGTTGTTATTGGAATAGGAGCTGTTATAGCGATAGTCACTGCATTAATCATGATATTTATGAATTGGGAAACTGTATTAGCTTGGGTTACTGAGTTGTTTGCTAATTTCGGTATTGATATTAGTGGTGTCTGGCAATCCATTTGGGGAATTATTACTAGTATTGTTTCCTCGATATCATCTTACATTATGAGTGTGTTTGGAATGGCTGTTGCTTGGTGGAATGAGAACTCTGAATTAATCGCCCTGACTGCTTCCACAGTATGGAACTTTATACTCGGGGTTATTACTGCTGTCTTAGATTTTATTGGACCATATATTTCTACTGCTGTATCAACTTGGCAGACTATATTTAGTATTGCTTGGGATATTATTAAGACAATTGTTGATACTGGAATTAATTTAGTATTAGGCGTTATTAAAGCTGTGATGCAATTAATTACTGGTGATTTTGATGG
>JBHWOV010000046.1:0-3214 GCA_043424535.1 Aerococcaceae bacterium | reverse complement strand
TTTTTATCAATTAAAATTTTCTCAATTATATTATACTTTGGATTGTTTATAATAAAAAGAAAAAAAGCCAAATACTATTCATTTTAAGAACAGATTCAGCTTAATAATATTTTTCAGTATAAATTTTCTCTTACATTTAATATGAAATTCAAAAAAAGCTTAACAATAAGCTATGCTATGTCAGCATAATTCGTAGAATGTAATTTAATTAATCGCAAAATTTGCTCTATAAATACATCTTGAGGTTGGTATTGATGATAAGCCTCATGTAATTTTTGTAATTGTGTCCAATCTTCTCGCCGAATCAATGAATCGAAATCTGTATGAAAATTCAATTCATCTGTCCAAATACCCGCACCATGATACTCACCACGGGATGAGAAATCAAATTGATCATGAGCAATAGGAAAATAAAGCGACGGAATATTATGTTTAATTGTTTGATAAAAAATACCCGCCCCAGCATGATGAATCACATAATCAAATTGTGGCATATTGGGATCATAAGGGATGCCATCCATAAACAATATATTATCTTCTTGATGTTGGCCATTACCTGCGCTCCCTGAAGTATAGACAAATAAATAATGTGGATATCGTTTTGCTAATTGACGGACACGCTCTGTCATTGCTTCTTGATCTTGATAAGAAATGGTGCCGATCGTTACTAGAATACGTTTTTGATAGTTCTCTGGCAAGGGCACATATTCCATCGATTTGCTAAAACTACAAATTGGCCCTGCTGAGACAAATGCGTCAGACTTAAATTCATTATATTCAATTTCCATCATGCCACAACCTAGAATACAATGTTCAGAAAACATTGTTTCGATTGATCCATTGTAAAGAGATGCTTTGTTTGGATGTGGATTTAGTAGCTGCCCCACTTTTTTAGTGCCTTTTACAATTTTCCAACCAATAACATTCCGTAATTTACCTAATGGTGTTTCATTTGGCTTTAGACCTTTAAGAAAATAAGGAACATGCGTTTCTTCACAGACCGGATCTTGAACGAATTGCGTTCGCATATTCGTAATAAAAGGAATATGATAATCTCTTGCAACCATTCCGCCTTGTAGAGTGACATAGTCACAAACCATTAAATCTGGACAATCCTCTTGAATCGCTGTCTCTACAAAAGGATAAGATTCGCTCATCCATTTAAAAGCACCAAATCCAATATTTAACATTTGTTTAGGATAAAAATCATTTCTAGCAATACGCGCATTAATATAATAATCTTCTATCTCTGTGCCACCTATAATTGGAGCGAAATCATAGCCTAAAGATTCGATTAACGCTCTTTGTTTAATACCTGTTATAAATCGGACAGCATATTTCTCTGGATCAAGAAAGCTCGCTAATTCAATCTGTGTATTCAAATGACCACTAATTGGTATTACAACAAAATCTATCCGTATTTTCATCTTAGCCTCCAAATAGTTCTTTGTGCCTAACTAATTCTTATTATAGAGACTTATTATTAATTAGTGATTAAGAGAATGTAAATTGTATGCGTATTATGTAAATAAAAAAACACCTTCCATAAAGAAAGGTGTAATTGTGTGTGAAAACTTAATCGATAAAGAATTAACGTTTTGAGAATTGTGATGATTTACGAGCTTTTTTGCGTCCTGGTTTTTTACGTTCAACCATACGTGGATCACGTGTTAATAAACCAGCAGCTTTTAGAGCGCCACGGAAATCTGGGTCGACATTTAATAATGCACGAGCAATACCATGACGAATCGCTCCAGCTTGTCCTGAAACGCCACCACCATCAACATTTACTAAAACATCATATGAACCTAATGTTTCTGTGACATTAAATGGTTGTTTCATAACTTCGTGTAAGTGAGGGAATGGAATATACTCATCAAGCGAACGATTGTTGATGGTAAATTCACCAGTACCTGGAACTAAGCGTACACGAGCTGTAGATCTTTTACGACGACCTGTACCTAAATATTGTGCTGTAGCCATTTATTTCTCCCTCCTTAAATTAATGTATTGATGTCAACAACTTTTGGTTGTTGAGCAGCGTGATTATGCTCTGAACCAGCATAAACATTTAATTTTGTAAATTGTTTACGTCCTAAACGATTATCAGGTAACATTCCTTTAACTGAAGTTTCAATTAATCGCTCTGGGAAACGCTTGCGCATCTCTCCAGCAGACATAGATTTGATGCCACCTGGATGACCAGTATGACGGTAATAAATTTTATCTGATGCTTTTTTACCTGTTAAAGCAACTTTCTCAGCATTGATGACGATGACGAAGTCCCCTGTATCAATATGCGGAGTATAAGTTGGTTTGTTTTTTCCACGTAAGATTGACGCAACAACTGTTGACAAGCGACCTAATGGTACATCTGTCGCATCTAAGACAATCCAGTTACGTTCAACTTCGTTTTTCTTAGCCATGTATGTTTGACGCACGATGTTTTCCTCCAATTATATGATTCTTTGTTTGACATTACTATTGAGTTTCCGGGGCTCTATAGTGGGGCAAACAATACCGTCATTCATAATACGATGAAAAATGCTTTTTGTCAACCTCTGTTGAGTATTTTTATAAGTTTTCTCTCTTTTATTTTATAAAATCAAGGACTAGTGCTTAAAAAGCATCGTTTCTTCAGTATATTTTCTGCTATAATAATTCTAATAAAATTATGAGGAGATTATTATGAGATCAAGTGGATATCGTACTCGTTCAAAAAGTATCACTATTGCTGCACTACTAACGGCTTTTGGTATTTTAATTCCATTATTAATGCCGTTTAAAATTATTATTGGACCTGCTTCATACACTTTAGGCAGTCATATTCCGATTAATATTGCACTCTTTCACTCGGGGACAGTTGGAGCCATTGTCTCACTTGGAACGACATTGGGTTTTCTGATGGCTGGCTTTCCTATCGTTATTACTATGAGAGCTTTCTCCCACATTATATATGTTTTAGTTGGTCAATTTTTCTTATCCAAAAAGTCCGATACTTTAGCCACAATATTACCGCGTGCTCTTTTTAATATGGGGATTAATATCATCCATGCATTAGGAGAAGTGATCGTGGTTTATTTACTAACATCCAGTGACGCTACCACACAGAATAATTATTTTTATACTTTATTTATTTTGGTTGGAGTTGGTACATTTATCCATGGTTGTATTGATTTTGAATTAAGTTATTATATTACACGTCTCATTCAAC
>JBHWOV010000045.1:0-11933 GCA_043424535.1 Aerococcaceae bacterium | reverse complement strand
CCATGTTCCAATTAACACAAGATGATCTTCATATTCAATAAAACTATCAATTACACCATGAATCAACAATTGATTACCTGCTAATTCTTGAAGTTGTGATTCAGGAATTTGCTGATAAAACATTTCTTGAGCAGGAATTGAAAATGAAAATGCATGCTCTCGTTGAAGTTGTGATGAGGCCGCAATCATTTTCTTGGCAAGTGGCGACTTTAGAAAAGTGAGCACTTGCTCTTTTTTTACTAAAGAAAGGTCTTTTTGACTAATGACTTCTTCAGCTAATAAGCGTTGCAATTCTGCTTCAAAAGCTTCATCGGTTGTATTATCTTCAAATACTGAAAAATCAAGTAATTGTAATAAATAGTGAGTGACAGTACCGCGATCAGTTGCTTGAATTTGTTCATCATTAATAAAACGTGGTTCATTAAAGGTATCCTCAGTGTAACGAATCCCTTGAATACTTGATGGCGTCTCCTCATTAGGAATCGTATCTTTATTGGCGCGACGATCTGTATAATAAGACAATTTCTCGATGCGAGGTTCTTCATAAAGTCGCTTCAATTCTGATACTGACTGATAACTTGATGTATGATTCGCTAATTTAAAGGGATATTCATAAGTTAATAAATTTTGTACTGTTTTCATGCTTGCATTAGACACTGACGACGTTCGGTTTAGGTCATTGATGAAACGCTCAGTAAATTTGCCTGAAGTTTGATGATAATCAACCAGCGGCATCCCTTCAGCTATCGATGAGTATGGATAAAAATGAATATCAATATCTTGAAGCTTGATTTTACTTTTACCTTGCCAATGATCGCCAACAGCTATCGCTTGTTGAATCCATTTTAACCATGAATTAGCTGACCTGCGAAGAGAATCACTTGCTAATAATGATTCTCTATCTGTTAGCTGTTGTATTTGCGAAATATCTGCCTCCCATTTCTCTTGAGATTTAATCGTACCAACAATAATCAATAATTGTTCACTTCGTGTGAGTGCAACATATAATTTACGCATTTCTTCGGCTTTCAGTCTTTTCGTTTGTTCCATTTTCATCGCTGTTTTAGTGAGTGAATGATATTGTAGATGATGTTTAATATCAAAATAATCCGTACTGATGCCATAATGTTTTGATAAAATAATCTTATTTTGTGCATCTCTAAGATTAAAGTTTTTATTCGCATTCATAATATAAACAATTGGAAATTCTAATCCCTTACTGGCATGAATGGTCATTAATCGGACGACATTTTGATTTGAATCAATTAAAACAGGTTCTGCCAAATCTTGTTCTGTCTCCATCATTTGTTCAATATAATGAATAAAACCAGACAAACTCTTAAATTGGCCATTTGAAAAATCCACCGCTCGTTGATAAAGCGCATGAAGATTTGCTTGACGCTGATGGCCATTTTCTAAACCACCCACAAAATCTAAATAACTTGTTTCCAAATATATTTGCCAAATGACATCCACTAAAGGTGTTGACTGCACTTGTTGTCGCCAACGATTCAATTGTTGTTTAAATTGGCAAAGTTTTAATCTTAATGATTCGTCAATGAGCTCTGAATTATCTTCTTCAAGATAAGATAAGACTGCTTCATAGTAACTACCTGTTTGATGATGCACACGAATCTTAGCCAAATCATTATCGGATAGCCCTACAAAATAAGAACGCAAGACAGCTACTAGCGGAATATCTTGTATGGGATTATCGATAACTTTTAATAAGGCCAGCATAATTTGTACTTCTTGACGTTGAAAATAACTTTCCACTTTCTGTGATAAAATAGGAATATTATATTGTGAAAAGATTTGTTGTACTGGTAAAAAGACATTTTTAGCTGAGGTAAGGATCGTAATATCTTTAAATGTTAACGGCCGATTGACTTGTTGTTCTTTATCATAGATCTCCTCATTATTTTCGATACGTTTTAAAATATCTTGAGCAATAAGATGGATTTCTTTATCAACTTGTTTTAATGAATCATCCTCATCCAAAGCGCCCTCCTCTTCGTCATCTAATGACAATAAAAGCTGGGTATTTCTTTTAGATTCGGAACTTTGATCAATGAAAGTCTTATTCCCAGGTATAAGAAATTCTTGTTCTGTATAATTCATTTCCGCAACTTTTTCATCCATTATTCTCTCAAATAAAAAGTTTGTAAACTCTAATACTTCAGGACGTGAACGGTAATTTCGATTGAGCAATATCAGGTGATTTTCTGCTTCTTGTTGATAGTCTTGATACTTTTGTAAGAATAAACTTGGCTCTGCCATTCTAAATCCGTAGATTGACTGTTTAACATCTCCAACTAAAAATAAATTTCCACTATTTTCAGGGACAGATTCTTTAGAAAGCCAATAAATAATTTCTCCTTGAATATCATTAATATCTTGATATTCATCAACTAAAATTTCTGCGAAATGTTCTTGATAGTATCTTGCTGCTAAACTCGCTGACTTTTCTCCCGTGTCTTTATCCTGAATCGTTAATAATGAGAGCGTCATATGTTCAAGATCCGTATAATCCATTAATTCACGATGCGACTTTTCTTCTCTAAATTTATCCATGAAAAGTTGCGTTAAAGAGACTAAATCTTCGATAATTGTTTTCGTATTGTTTTCTATTTCCTTTTGTGTTGTTGCTTCATATGGAAATAGATTCATCAACTGGTCTTCGATCGATTTTTTTGCCTGGTCTCGTAAAGTTTTCATTTCATTGATGGTATCATGATCTTCATTTTTCTTACTATTTCGTGGCCAAGTCCCAATCGAAATATTTTGAACCATTGCCATCACATTCGAAAGCTCATTGTCCAAAGTGGCTTCATAGATGGATTGAACTAATTGTTTTTGATTATCTAATACAGATAAATATTTATCGATAATCTCTGTTTGACATGTGGCTAATAGATCGAGCGCTTTATTTAATATATTGATAATATTTTGAGTGGTATCTAATAGGCTCGGTTTTAAAATTTGTTGAAAAAGATCTGTTTTAGTAAAATCCAGGTCTTCTTGATACAATCGGATGCTTTTCTGCAACCATTCTTGTGGATCTGGATTTGCCATCGCAAATAAATAAATTCGACGAATATTTTCAAAGAGCGCATCATCACTTCTTCCATCACCGAAAATAGTTAATAAGCGTTGATAAGCCTGCCATTGCTGTGGATTTTTATTCAATCTAGCAACGATGTCTTCCCATACTTGCCTTTGAATCAGTAATAATTGGGTTTCATCGGTCATTAAGTCAAAATTTGGGTTCATATCTTTGACATAAAAGAATTGTTGGATTACTTTTAAACAAAAACTATGAAGTGTTCTAATATCACTACTATTTATTTTTCGCAATTGCTCCATCAGTAGTGATTGTTCTTCGGCATTCGATTGATTCACTGCCATTTTTAATCGTTTTTCTAAACGTTCCTTCATTTCTCGAGCTGCTGCTTCCGTAAAAGTGACAACAAGTAATTCATCCACTTCAGCATAACCAGATAAAATCTGATTAATAATCCGCTCAATCAAAACGGTTGTTTTACCAGATCCTGCAGAAGCAGCGACAAGAATATTGCCACCCTTTTGATGAATGGCCTGCCATTGTTCATCATTAAAGGTCGAATTATTTGGTTTAATCGGTATCATCGGCTTCTCCTTCCCCGTTTTGATTTAATGCATTTTTTATCTGATCTAAAACTTGTTTTTTGGCGACTGTTTTTTCGCGATACACATTAAAATGGATAGTTGGATCAAAACCTGCAATAATACGCCAAGGATATTTCAATGACGGCGTAAAGCGTTCATCTCTAAATGGCTCCAAAGCGATATTCCCACTATGCATAGCCTCTCCGGCTTGTTGAAATAAGTGGCGAATATATTGACGCAATAAATTTAATTGGTCAGCAGAATAAGCACTTGAATAAGCATCATATTGTCCATCTTTTTTCAACTTAACTGGAAAAATTTGACTTTTTGGTGATATATCCAATGTATCATCCATTTCTTTCAATGTATCGGAATCAACAGTCACTAATCCTTCTAAACGATTTTTTTCTAAATAATCTTGCCAACGCGATTCTGGTTGATTGAATGTCTCTTCTGTTCCTTCAAGCGTCGCCTGTCGTATCGGTTGATAGAAGCCACCCAATGATAGATTATTGGGATAATTATTCAACGCAACATCTAAATAAGTGAGAATTTGTAAATCCAATCCATAATACACATTTACTAAATCAAAACTTCTACGACTCGATTTATAATCAATCACCTCTAAATATTGTTGACCTTGGTGACTAATAGTATCAATGCGGTCAATTTGACCACGTAAAGCTAATCTTCCGCCCTTGCTTAATGGGATAGCATAGCCTTTTAACGGATATTTAGGATTCATTCCAAATAACGCTTCAGTAGCTAAAGTTTTTGATTGTAAATTTTGATCATGGATTTTTAAAATCTCAATGAGTCGCAATAATTCTTGATTCATTTGTGAATGAATGGCTGAAAATCGAGGATGACTTTCAAGAATACGATACTTATAATCATTAATCAATCGGTCATTCACTTGTTTTGACAGTCGAATAATTTCTTGATTACTTAAATCAGACAAGCGTGTATATTGTTGGAGTAATACTTGAATGAATTGATCCATAAAATCATGGAAATAATCTCCTGATAATTGACTATTCATTTCAAATAGATCGCGTTCTCTTAATTTTAAACCATAAACCAAAAAGTGACTGTATGGATCCTGATAATATTGTTCCAAATTGGAAACCGAAAGATTCAAATTTTTACCAAATAATGCTTGAGCAATTTCACTATCTATTTTTGTAGGCAAAATGGCTGTGCTTTGAATCGCCATTAATATTTCCTGAAATGTCCGCTGATTATTTAATTGATGTGTATCTAGTAAATGTGCTAATTGTAATAATATTTGAGTAGGTTGTTCAAAATATTTGTTTTCATATTGATAGAGACGCATCACCAATTCGCGCAGCATATTGTATCGACCAAAATCAGACTGTATCAATTTGCGCTCACCCAAATTCTGATCTGACACCACAGAAACAGAGAGCGGCGTTATTTGCGTTAATTGATTTAAATAAGGTGATATTTCATTTACAGTCTCAAGATTTCCCACACTATATGAGAGGTAAAGTTTTTCAGTTGCTTTTAAGAGTATACGATACATTAAAAATAATTCTTGACTCATATTTAATTGAGATGTATCACTTAATATTTGATGCGGTAATAATTCTTCCCTAATTTGAGACCGTTCGTCATTCGATAATAGAGAAGTTTGTTCTTTGACTTTAGGAATTGTTTGATTATCCATTCCTAATACAAAACAAATCCGTGCTGGATGCGTCTGCGGTGACTCCATATTTGTCACAACGACTTGATCTAATGTCGGTGGAATAATATGGTATGTCGCTTCTGTAAGACCGATTAAAATTAATTTTTCAAAATCTGAAAATACTATTTCTAATTCTGAAAAAAGCAAATGAAATTCATCTAGTAAATCAACAAAAACATCCCAAACTTGTTCATGTTGTCTAGATTGTTCGACATCACCAATTTCGATCGCTTCATCTCTCAAAGCAATCATCGCATCCCGAACCTTTAAATCGACAATCAGTTGATATAACCAACTTGCAGCGTCACTACCTAACAAAGTCGTTTCAAAATCTTTGAAAGCTTCGAAGACATTTTTTAAGATAAATTCTCGGTAATATAAAGCCATTTGATATTCAGTAATCGAAGTGGCCCTACCTAAACTATCAATATAAAGTACATCCTCTTCGGAAGTATACCACTCGAAATTAGGATTACTAAAACGATATGAATAATAGCCATTCTTTAATAATATATTTTCCAAAATTGATAAACGATGCATGGATTCGTCAAACATTTCATCATCATCGTACTGTAGACCTGTTTCTTGAAGTGGTACATTTATTAAAGGTGACTTCAAAAAGGAGATGATATCAGTGATTTGTGCATGATAAGTATTGAGATTGCATATCGTTTCTATCAATTGGACAAAAGGATGTTCAGCCATTGCGGTAGCATGATCATAAAAATAAGGAATTTGATTCATTTTAAAATAAGCTGGGATAACCGTTTGATATAACGATAAATCACGCGCTACAACGACTATATCTTGATAGCGATAGCCTTCAATGGCTACCAATTGATGAATTTGATTGCTAATATGTTTTACTTCTGACTGAATATTGTCATATTGCTTCAATTCGAGACTCTTTAGCTCAAAATTAATTGGTTCTTGCGTGATTGTCTCTTTTAATAAGTGGACTTCTTTAAATTGTTCGGCTATTGCAAGAATTTCATTGTCATAATCAAACAAAGGCTTATCTAAATCAATGTCAGGTAACAATGGAATATTAAACTGCCGACATAATGCGTTCACTTGCTGATAAGTTTGTTTAAATGTTTCAAACATCGGTTGATAATTTGTTGAATTTAAATATTTTGATTGAATCGGTAATGTTATCCAGACATTTTCAGATGTCAGGGCTAAATCAATAACGGTATTCATTTGATGTGCATCAAAATAATAATAATGATCAATAATAAAATAATGATTTGGTAAATGCCCTATCTCGTTTAAATATTGATGTAAATCTTCATAAATCTGATAATCTGCAATATTTAAATGATGGACGGATTGAATAAAACGATCATATAACATCATCAATTCTTTAATACGTTGATTTTGTAAATGATCAGCTTGATTCAAACCAGATAATGTAGACAGATCATTATCTTTTAACAATGTTGACAAGTCTTCTGTTGCAACATGTCCTTCATATAATTCATTGAATAATTCTGTTAATTGCTTCGCAAATCCTTGATATTTTATCTGACCTCGAAAAACAACCAATTCATCTTCACATTCGTGAAGGATTTGTTGTACTAACATAATTAAACCTGTATCTGTTATTTGAATACTATGTTTAGATTTCTTTGGCATTAAAAACCAAACAAGTCTTGAAAAACTGGCAACTTGTATATTAATCATCGCTGAACGATCGCTCTGTCTTTCTTTTTGAATCATCTCCAAAAGAAAGGCTTCCATATCAAATTTAAGATGTTCTGGAACAATATAATAAATAATTGCTTCAGGATTACGCTCATAAATCGATAAAATATGTTGAATTAGTGGCGATTTTTTGTCAACTGACAGATCGCCTAGAATAAATTGTAAACTCAAAAAGTCACCCCTTTACTTTATTTAATAAATATAGAACTGTACTTGATAACAGGCTTTATTTTACATAATTTATATGTAAAGAACGCTAAAGAATATGATTAACCCCCTTGAACACTAAGTTAAGGGGGATATCATTTTATTTAGTATAAGAATTAATCAGATTCTTTTACATTGAGTGAAACAATTTTGATGATTGTTTCTACTGCTTTAACCATTGATTCAACAGCGACAAATTCATATCTGCCATGCATATTTTCTCCTCCGGCAAAGATATTTGGTGTCGGGATACCCATAAAACTGATTTTAGAGCCATCCGTACCACCACGAATAGGATAAATTAGTGGTTCGATATCTAATTCTTCCATCGCTTTCTTAGCTAAATCAACCGCCCGCATGTCTTTTTCAATCACTTGTTTCATATTATAATACTGGTCATAAATATCGACATCAATCACAGCATAAGGATATTGTGCATTGATTTCATCCACACAATTTTGAATAAATTGTTTTCGCTCTTCAAATTTATCGGAATCGAAATCACGAATAATAAGTGATAATTCTCCTGTTTCTTCTGTCCCGTTCATAGAGGTAACATGATAGAATCCTTCACGATTTTCAGTTGTTTCTGGTTTTTCATTTTCTGGTAGTAAGTTCATGAAACGTCTGAGGACATCGGTCGCATTAATCATTTTACCCTTTGCTGTACCAGGATGGACATTTTTACCAGTCACTACAAGCTTCGCAGCTGCCGCATTAAAACTTTCATATTCCAATTCGCCGACGGGACCACCATCTAATGTATAAGCAAAATCAACGTCAAATTCATCCGCTTTAAAATGGTCTGCTCCTCTACCGATTTCTTCATCCGGTCCAAAAGCAACGCGTACGCGCCCATGTTCAATTTCTGGATGTTCCAATAAGTATTTCATCGCCATGACAATTTCAGCTATCCCGGACTTATCATCTGCACCAAGTAATGTGGTACCATCTGTCGTAATTAAACGTTGTCCGTGATATTTTTTTAAATTAGAAAAAGTTTCTGGATCCATTTCAATGCCCAATGACTCATTTAATACAATCGTTCCACCATCATAAGCATCAATAATTTGTGGTTGAACATTTTCAGATTCGAAATCTGCCGTATCCACATGCGCAATAAAACCAATGCTCGGAACTTCTTTTGTTGTATTAGCAGGCAAAGTAGCCGTTACAAAAGCATTGTCTGGATCTAATTGAACGTCTTCCATGCCAATTTCTGTTAATTCTTCAACCAATAAATTCAATAAATCGAATTGAATTTTTGTTGAAGGGATGGTTGAACTATTCTCATCTGAACGTGTGTTAATTTTGGCATAACGAATAAAACGTTCTTCTAATTCTTTATTTAACATATCTTTCCTCTTTCTATACAATTTTAAATGGATTTGTTGAAGCTTGAGAAGCCACGACTTGTAAATCGTATTGATTGGCTTGAGCCCATTCATCAATTAATGCAGCAACCTTTTCATTGAAAATATGTTCAATATAATGTCCCGCATCAACGACTGTCAGACCATATTCATAAAAATCTTGGGCATCATGAAATGTCAAATCACCAGTAATATAGCAATCGGGTTGAACTTCTCTAACTTCATCGATTAAACTAGATCCCGCTCCACCGACAACCATTATTTTTTGATAAGCAGATTTTTTATCTTTTTCAATCCATGTGAGATGTTCTAAATTCAATGTTTCCTTTAGATGATTGATCAATTGTTCCTGTGTCAATGGAGAAGGCAATTGACCGACTCGGGCAATCGAAGTGGGAACTCCTTCTTCAACTCCCACAGGATGTACTGCTTCCAATTCTAATTGCTCAGCCAACCAATCATTCATCCCACCTGTTTCACGGTCCACATTTGTATGCATGGCATAAATATTGATGTCATGTTTAATGATATCAGCATACATTTTAGTAATCGGTTCTTCCATATCAAATTGCTTAATCGCGCTAAATAAAGGTGGATGATGAACAATCAGTGTATCCACACCAGCTTGGATCGCTTCGTCAATTGTAGCGGGTCTAGCATCTAATGCGGTCATGATTTTCTTTATCGGTCGTTGGCGCATGCCAAAGTGTAAACCAACTTTGTCCCAGTCTTCAGCCAATTCCTTTGGAAATGTTTCATCCAAATAATCGATTAAATCTTGAAAAATAATCTCTGTCATTGATAAATAACCTCCTGAATCATTTCAATTTCATTTTTAAGCTGCTCTAATTTTGAAGAATCTACCTGTTTAGCTTGTTGCATTTGTTCAAATATTTTGCGTCGATGTGCTAATTCTCTACGCCATTTAGTGAAGAAATCTTTGGTTGGTTGCTGAATATTAATCGGTCCAAACAATTCTTCTTTTTCTGATAAGGAATAAGATTCAGCTTGACTTTTTGCAACCATTATCTCATAATCATGACGGCCTTCGATAATGATTGTCTCATCCAATATTTGATATTTATGCTCCACAAGCCAGCGCCTTAAATTTGCTTCTCCAATATTTGGCTGTAAGACGAGAACATGAGGAGTGGTTAATACGTCGGTACCTTCTTGGAGAATCTGTTTGATTAATGATCCACCCATGCCACAAATAGATACTGTATTAATGTTGTCATCAGCATGAATGACTTCTAATCCATCACCGAGGCGAACAGAAATTTTATCTTCTAAACCGTGAGATGACACTTCATTTTTAGCTGATTGCAGAGGGCCTTCGACAACATCACCTGCAATGGCATATTCAATGAAATCTTGTTGCATTAAATAACTCGGTAAATACGCATGATCCGTACCAATATCAGCCAAGCGAATCGGTTTAGGGCCATACTTTATAATAAAATCACTGACAGCTAATAGCCGTGCAGATAGTTGTTGTGCGTTCATTGTCATAGCTCCTCAAATTCTGATTTCCTTATAAATTGTAGCATATTATCAATTGAATGACTAATTGCGAATGCATGCGAAATAAAACGAACACTGTTATTTTCGCATGCATTTATTCAGCTTTTATGAATAACAAAAGAGGCTCTGATATTAATTATCAAAGCCTCTATAAAAATTATTCAAGAAAATCTTTTAATTGTTTTGAGCGGGAAGGATGGCGTAATTTTCTTAACGCTTTCGCTTCAATTTGTCTAATACGCTCACGCGTCACACCAAATACTTTACCTACTTGTTCCAAAGTGCGAATATTGCCGTCATCTAAACCAAAACGAAGTCTTAAGACATTTTCTTCGCGATCTGTTAACGTTTCGAGAACATCTTCTAATTGTTCACGTAGTAATGAACTAGAAGTGAAAGCTTCAGGACTTAGTGCTCCTTCATCTTCAATAAAGTCTCCGAGATGTGAATCATCTTCTTCACCAATCGGAGTTTCTAAAGAAACTGGTTCTTGTGAAATTTTAATAATTTCACGGACTTTTTCTGTTGGTAAGTCCATCTCTGCACCAATTTCTTCAGGGGTTGGTTCACGTCCTAAATCCTGTAATAGATTTCTTTGGATGCGAATTAATTTATTGATTGTTTCGACCATATGTACTGGAATACGAATGGTTCTTGCTTGGTCAGCGATAGCACGAGTAATGGCTTGACGAATCCACCAAGTAGCATAAGTTGAGAATTTAAATCCTTTAGTATAGTCAAATTTCTCAACAGCTTTCATTAAGCCCATATTTCCTTCTTGAATCAAATCAAGAAATGACATTCCTCTACCGACATATCTTTTAGCGATAGAGACAACTAAACGTAAGTTAGCTTCAGCTAACTCTTGTTTCGCTAGATCGTCTCCAGCTTCAATTCTTTTCGCTAATTCAACTTCTTCGTCCGCAGTAAGTAAATCAACCCGGCCGATTTCTTTAAGATACATCCGTACTGGGTCACTAACTTTAATTTTTGATTGTGTTGCTTTCGAAGCAGTAGTATCTGTAGTACCTTTTTTTTCGGCACTGACCATTTGTTGTTTAGTAGGACCACCATCATCGCCTACTACTGAAATTCCTTGGTCTTCAACTTGTTGGATTAATTTATCCATCGCATCTGCGTCTAATTTATATGGTGTAGCAATTTTATCTGATAACTCATCATAGTGCACTTGACCAAGTGGTTTCTTTTCTTTTATAAATTGTTTCGTAGCTTGCTCAACCGTTAAAGTTAATTCTTTTGTTGCTTTGTTATTTTTTTCTGCCATAAAATCTCCCCCTATTGTTTTATCTGGTGATTTAAACGACTGATTTCAGTAATAATTTCATTTAAGCGACCATACTCTTGTAATCGTTGAGCTTCTTTTAATTCTTTTGTTAAATGTTCAATTTCAAGTTGGATAAATTCTCGTTGAATGATTTGAAGTGTGTCCTCCATTGCCTGTTCATCAAATTCGAATAACTCATATTCCCAAAATAATTGTTCAATAAAATGTCTCAATTGATCATCTTGAATAAACTGAATAATTCCAGTAAGCGGTATATGATGGCCTTCATCATAATAATAATGTTGTAATGTTGCATAAGCTTGACAAGAAATATCATTGATAAGAAGCACTGGACTAGACAATGTAGCTAAATAATTCCACGCTTCTTCTTGATAAATTAACATAAATAAGAAATATTTCTCACTTTGCAATATACGCATCGATTTAATATCCCAAATAGTTTCAATATCAACAACTG
>JBHWOV010000044.1:0-24350 GCA_043424535.1 Aerococcaceae bacterium | reverse complement strand
GTTGTCTAACAGAATAGCATGTATCCCAACCAAGGTCAAGGTTATTTAGAAAAATATTTTTATAATTTACGAATTATTTATCATTAAAATATGCCTTGCTAATTTTTACAAGCAAGAAATATATCAATTTTTAGCTAATTTCAGCGTTAATTGAATTATATTTTTCTGGTTCTTCTTTAAATTTTTTCACAACATAGGGACAGACAGCTTTTAATTTTACATTTTCTTTTTCAGCAAGCCCCACTAATTCATCTAAAAGTTTCCCAGCAATTCCTTGCCCACGTAGCTTTGGTGATACACCAGTATGTGTCACATCCCACACAGAACCATCCGAATTAGGCCGATAAGTAATCTCTCCCAATTGTTCTCCGGACTCATTCACCAAAATAATTTCATCTTTAACTGGCTTAAATTTTAAATCTTCCATATATACAACACCCCTCTCGAATTTTATTATATAATAAGTTTAAGGTATGAAGCCATTTTTACGCCTATACCATACAGTTTTTAAAGGAGATGAGTCATTTGTCAGAATTTACAAAAAAATTTACAGTTCAAGAACAACACACAGCCGCTTCAGTCGGATCTGGTAGTTTAGATGTATAAGGCACTCCGGTTCTCATTGCATTCATGGAAAATGTCTGTGCTTCATTTTATGAAAAACATCTAAACGAGGACGAAACCTCTGTAGGCACTTTTATCCAAGCTAAACACTTAAAAGCTTCGGCTATAGGAAGCGAAATAAAAGTTCATGCCCAAATCACAGACCAAGAAGAGAAGTTAATGCACTTTTCAATTGATGTTTATCAAGGGGAACAACTTATTGCAAGTGGAGACCATACTCGTGCAAAAGTAACAATCGAACGCTTTCTGAATTCAGTCCTCACTTAATTGTACAATTTTCGAAAAAATTAATTCCACCATTATTATAATATCGGCATTTACGATAATATAATCCGTTTTAATTTACTAGCCTATATATCTTATAGTAATTTCCGATATGTTCTGTTTTTTCTGTTTTTATCATTTATTATCTTCTTTAAGAGTATAATTAATCGGGGAGGTAATTGAGTGACAAAAAATAAAAAACCATTAACAAGACACGCTCGTTTAAGAGAGTTACGAAATGAAAACAGCTTAAAACAAGAGCAGCTCTCTGTTATATTAAATGTCTCCCAATCCACTTATAGCGACTATGAAAACGAAAATTTAAATATCGCAACAGATCATTGGGTGGCCTTAGCTGATACTTATGATGTATCAGTAGATTACATGATGGGACTAACGGATTTTCCAGAACGTCGTTGGAATAACAATATTTGGCTAGTCGCTGAAGATGAATCTGAGCACAAAAAGAAATAGATACTTTGTAATCTATCGCTATTTCATAACAAAGTCGAGCATTGGAACTGTAAATAATACAGTCAATGTTCGACTTTTACTTATTCTTTAATGGATTACAGATGTTTTAATTCTCAACAATTTAACAAGGACATCGTGTTATTGAGTTGATAAAGCTTCAGCTTCATATTCTGTATCAACGACAACCAAAATATTCCCATTATCAATATCTGCTTGATAAGCGTCGACAATTCCATCTTCTAGATTTGATTTCTGAATGTCACCTTGATTAATAACCATCGGCACAATGCCATCCGTCGCATTCAAACCTTCATGCGTTATAGCTGGCGTCGGTATTACTCCCCCAGATTCCAAACTGGAATCAGCATTATTTTGATGCGATACTTGTTCTTTTTCATGCATCTCTTCTTCATCAAGAATTTCAACACTTGTCATACTATTAGCATTCTGCAATGTTTCAGCAACTTGTTGATTTGCTACAATTTGTATTGCTGTGCTTGGGACACCATTTATCGTGAGTTGATTAACCACTTCTTTTGCTTCATTAAAACTTGGAACGACTCTAAAAACAAATTTTTCAACCAATTTTATTTCTCCTTTACCACAGGATTCGTATTATTTATCTATTTTTAAAGCAGACAATTGTTCGCGTATTTCATCAATCCCTGCTCCTGCTTGCACTAAGGCTGCTGCTGTATAACATCCTTCGATAAATGCAACGTCAAAGAGTTCAATATTTTTGTCCGAAAAATCAATTGCCATTTCTAGATTCATCTTTGCGGATCCCAAATCATAGAAAGCAAAAACATGATCATATTTAGTAGCATCAATCAATTCTTGCACACGATCAAAGCTCGTTCCTATATTTCCATCTTCTAAGCCACCGATTTGATGAAAATCAACGTCTTTTGCAACTTCTTGCACTAATTTTTCCAATCCAGAAGCTATTTCTGGAACATGTGATACCACTACAATTGATATTTCCGTCATTAGAACACCCCCGCTTCAATCGCTGCTTCAAAAAGCAAACCAGAAGAAGCTGCTCCCGGGTCGATATGTCCCACGGAACGCTCTCCTACATATGATGCACGTCCTTTGGTAGCTTTCATTTCTTCAGTCGATTGCACTGACTCTTCTACAACTTCAGATGTCAAGTTATTCTCCTGCAGTGCTTGTTGAACAGGAATCCACACATCAAGCATCGTTTTTTCACCAGCTTCTGATTTGCCACGTTTTTTAATCATTTCAATACCGGCATTCACAACTTCAGCCCATTGAATATCTTCTTCACCGATTGCTTTAGACATCCCTAAAAATGCTGAACCATAGAGCGCACCTGAGGCTCCACCGACTTTTGACATTAATTGCATCGCTACTGTTTTCAGTATTTCAGAAGGAGATAATTCTTCCGCTTCTTCTAATGTCGTCATCACATGTATCATACCTCGCGACATGTTTGACCCATGATCTGAATCTCCGATTGGTCCGTCTAATTCAGTCAAATATGTTTTATTTTCTTGTATTTTCTCATTATATAGTTTAAACCACTGCATAATCTTATCTGTTTGCATTATTTTCTCCTACCATCCAATCGTTTCCACTGGTGCATTAAGTGCTTGAATCCATTCTTTATTTTCTAATTTTAAAATCGTTAGCGATAGGCCTTGCATTTCAATGGATGTCATATAGTTTCCAATTTTCCAATAACTTACGGTTCTATTTTCATCATCCAACAATGCTGCAACATCATTTGCGAAGACATATAGTTCCATTAAAGGTGTACCACCCATACCATTCACGAGAACAGCTAGTTCGTCTTCTTCCTGTAGATCCAAATCAGCTAAAAGTTTTTCAAGTAATTCTTTCGCCATTTCTTTCGATGTCCGTAAAGATTCCGTGCGATAACCAGGCTCACCATGAATCCCTACACCATATTCAATTTGGTCTTCCTCTAAGTGGAAGCTTTCTTTTCCACCTTCTGGTGTCGTCGTTCCTGTCAAAGCAATTCCTAATGTTTTAATATTTGGAATTAGTTGATCTGCAAGATTTTTAATCTCTTCAAGCGTAGCGCCTTCTTCTGCATAGTAGCCTAATATTTTATGAACTAAAACCGTTCCTGCTACACCTCGTCTTCCTTGTGTGTAGAGTGAGTCTTCGACTGCAATATCATCATCGACAATGACCGAAGAAACCTCAATACCTTCCATCTCAGCCATCTCTTGAGCCATTTCGAAATTCATAACGTCTCCCGAATAGTTCTTGATAATTAAGAAGACTCCCGCTCCTTCATCAGCTTGTTTAATTGCTTCTAATATTTGATCCGGTGTCGGGGAAGTAAACACAGCGCCATTTGCTGCTGCAGATAACATGCCTTTCCCTACATATCCAGCATGAGCAGGTTCATGTCCAGAGCCACCTCCGGAAACTAAACCAACGCGATTATTTTTTGGATCTTTTCGAACGATGACATCTGTATTAGGGATACGTTCCACTAAATCTGAATAGGCCCGCACCATGCCATCTAACATTTGATCAACAACAAGTTCGGGCTGATTGATCACTTTTTTCATATTATTCCTCCTCTATGCTTCTTCATTTATTTTACCACTCGATGCACACGCTTTCAAAAAATGTGGTATATTTTTGTAGTAAATCTATTAATCCATTTAACGCAAAACACAAATTCAGTTCGCATTGTATTCTTTAAAGTACTTATCTGGACTTACACCAAACTCCGCTAAAAATTGACGATAAAAGGTTGAATAATTTTTATATCCAACTTGAGACGCTGCCTGAGTAATGCTTTGCCCCTCCATAATTAATGCTTCAGCCACAGTTAAACGTTTGGATGTAATAAATTTTTGCGGTGTGACATTACTAAATTCTTTAAATAAAGTGATAAGTTTTTTCTCAGAAATATAAAACAATTTGCTCAATTCTTTATTCGACAAATCTTCATCGAAGTGTGATTGGATATAATGATTAATGGCTTCAAATAAAACACCATCTTCTGCAAGTTTAGCTGTCAATTCTGGATAATAAACCCGTTCCTTTAATCGACTAATTTGAATACAAATGATTTCCAGATAATGATGTATCATTTCTTGAGAATAAAGTTTATCTTCTGATTTTTCACGCAAAGCACTTTCAATTAAACCAATAAAATTTATAATGGTTGGCTCAGATGTCCGCAACAATGGATCTCCGTCCGCCAAAAAAGCTTGCCCCCACACTTTATCTTCAAAGAAAGCTGTGGGTAATTCAAAAATATATGCTGTTGTTTTATTTTGTGGTACTTCTTCTTGGCTCAATGTCATCGAAAAATGATTCTGGTTATCAATTCTCAAAATGTCTCCTAATTGAATAGCGATTGCATTCTCATTTAAACGAACTTTCCAATGTTTTAAAGGAATAATTAATAAAATGTCCTTGCGATTTTTCGGAATAAACTTTGTCATTTCTGGTGTTAAACGATAAACATTTCCTGTATGATTATTAGTATCCATAGGTCCTCCTATCTATCAAATTCGAAAGGAATGATTGAGATGCGCACGCGCTTTTTATCAAAATGTACTGATATTGAAGTCAGTCAATATTTAGAATCAAACGATATTATTATTATACCTGTTGGCGTCACAGAACTCCATGGTGGACTTCCTGTCGATAGCGAAACAGTAATGGCTGAAGCTCTGGCACTCAAAATGGCTGAAGCATGTGATGGCTTAGTCTTGCATAATTTGCCATATTTTTACGCAGGTTCAACTATCCGAGGCAGAAGCACTGTTCAAATTCCGATTCAAGCTTCAATTAGTTATTTAATCGAAATTAGCAAATCACTTCTAAGACAAGGATTCAGAAGACAAATTTTTGTCTCTACCCACGGTCCTGCTCACCTTTACATCAGCCCAGTTGTTCGAGAAATATTTGATCAATATCATGTACCGATCCTATATATTGATCCTTTATATCAAATTGGTGACACAAATTTATTCGACCTTTTCAAAGATTCTGATAGTCAAGATCCTTTTACAGAAATGATTTTAGGCGCTTATGACATATTGGGTAAATTAGATGAAGTGCCATTGACCACACCAGAGAATGATTTTTGGACTGAACGCAAACCTTCAACGACACAATTTGCTTCAAAAATTAACAATATGGCTTTTCAAAGTGGTGCATTAGGGATGATATTCGGCGATACAATGGATCATATGCCAACAATGTATTTAGAATCGGACGAACAAAAACAAGCCATGGCTGACAATGGAAGAAAAATCATCGATCAAATTGTCGAGGCATTCGACATGCCCGAAGTGGTCAAACAAATGTCCGATGTTGATGAATTCGTCAAAGTACAAGCTGAAAAATATCCTTGGACAGAAATGTTATAACCTTTAATCTAACCAACAATAAATAAAATGTAAATTTATACATAAAATAGCCGTCTCCCATGAATCTTGGTAAACGGCTATTTCTCATTTATTTTCAGATATCTTCAAATATCACAATATTATGACCATTCTTCTTCCACATCTTCATTCCATAAATAGTGATAAACGCCTTCTTTATCTGTACGTTGATATGTATGGGCGCCAAAATAGTCTCGCTGTGCTTGAATAATATTTGCAGGTAAAACAGCAGTGCGATAGCTATCATAATAAGCAAGTGCACTTGAAAGTCCTGGCACTGGAATTCCAGCTTGAAGCGCGAGTGCTGTAACATCTCTAGCAGATTGTTGGTAATCTTCAGCTATTCCTTTGAAATAGTCGTCTAGCAAAATATTTTCAAGAGAAGGATTATTTTGGTAAGCAGCCATTATTTTTTCAAGAAATTGCGCTCTAATAATACATCCTGCACGGAACACCTTCGCAATCTCAGCAAAATCTAAGTCCCAACCAAATTCACGACTCGCTTCACGATATTGCATAAAACCTTGAGCATAAGACATGATTTTAGCAAAATACAATGCTTGACGAATTTTTTCTAGAAGCTCCTCTGACACTTCAACTTCATTTTGCTCTGGACCACTTAAAACTTCAGATGCTTTTAAACGTTCTTCTTTCATTGCTGATATGTAACGGGCAAAGACTGAGTCAGTTATGGTTGATAAAGGAATACCTAAATCTAACGCAGACTGTGACGTCCATTTACCAGTCCCTTTATTACCAGCACGGTCTAAAATCACATCTACCATCGGTTTACCCGTTTCAGGATCATATTTTGTTAAAATATCTGCTGTAATTTCAATTAAATAGCTATCCAACTCACCCTCATTCCAATCGGCAAATTGTTCAGCAATTTCTTCTACGGATAGACCTAAATGACGTCGCATCAAGTCATAGACTTCAGCAATCAATTGCATATCGCCATACTCAATCCCATTGTGAACCATCTTAACAAAATGTCCCGCACCATCTGGTCCCATATGTGCGACACAAGGTTCACCGTCACTTGGAGCTTTCGCAGCGATTTCTTGTAATATCGGTTCTAAAATAGCATAAGCATCTTTTGGTCCCCCTGGCATCAAACTCGGGCCTAAAAGTGCTCCCTCTTCACCACCAGAAACACCCATTCCGACGAAATGGATTCCTGTATTTGCTAATTCTTTTGAGCGTCGAACGGTGTCTTCATAATAAGTATTTCCACAATCAACTAATACGTCGTCCTCGTCCAATAGAGGGATCAATTGTTGGATCATTGCATCTGTTGCAGAACCCGCTTGAATCATAATTAAAATTCTACGCGGTTTTTCCAATGATTCTACAAATTCTTCTAATGTATAAGAAGGAACAAATTGTTTCTCAGCATGTTCAGCCATCACTTGTTCTGTTCGATAAGCAGAACGGTTAAATATTCCTACTCGATATCCTCTACTTTCAATATTGAGCGCGAGATTCTTTCCCATCACTGCCATTCCAATAACGCCAATTTGTGCTTTTTCCATTATTCCAGCCCCTCCATATTTAATAATTCTATTATAACGTGCTTCAATGAGGATGCAACTAACAAAGCTCTATATAACTATTATCCACACATCTTTATTCTATCCATTATTTGTCTTGTGATAAATTAAACATAACATTTCTGAAAAATCAAAGTTATCTGAAATCTTCCATGTTTTTTGCTAAAAACCTCTTGTTTTTGACGATGATTTAACAAATATAAATATATTAACTATAATATGAATGCAGTCATCTGATGATTTCGTAAGTTATTGCAATGTTATTGAAATTAATTGCAATGTATTTTAAAGCGTTTTCACACTTCAATGTAATTAGTTTCACAATCATACCATCAGTTAAATCAAGTTTTCATTGACATTTTCAATGATTATTGAGCGACAGGAATGTTTCCCGGGATTTCTCACAGCACTGCTGGTATGACATCTTATCACTTTTTCAAAAATACAGGAGCGTGATTAAATTGGCAGAACAAACTGTTGATGCATCATTAAAAGAAAATAATTTAACTCTTAAACATCGAATCGGATATATGGCAGGAGATATGGGTGGAGTTATCACCTTAACGATGATAAATTCCTACATGACTCGCTATGTTACCAACATTTTACAAGTACCTTATGCAACTTTAGCAATTCTCTTAATGATTTGGAATATTTGGGATATGATTAATGACCCATTGATGGGGACTTTAATGGATAAATCCTTCGCTAAATCAAAAGGTGCAGAAAATAAATTCCGTCCATGGATCTTACGGTCTATTCCTCTAATTGTCTTAGGTTTGATTGCTTTCTTTAGTATTCCAACGACTCTCGGCGGTATGATAACTGTTATCATATTATTCTTTATGAAAATCGTTTATGAATTGGGATATACCATGATGAATATTGCAATGGGTTCACTACTCGGCGTCATGGCAATGAATGACGTTGAACGGACAACCCTTGCTTCAGCTCGTGGAATGGCTTCAACACTCGGCACTTTCGTCGCAATGTTCTTCATTCCACAAATTTTAGCTAATCTCGGTGAAACATCAAAAGGTTATATGATAGCTTCTATCATTATGGCCGTCCTAGGTGGATTATGTGTTTTCATCCATTATGCTTGGACCGAGGAACGAGCATTAGAAGTAGCCACTGATAATCCTGAAGAAGAAGCTGAGGCAAGCGATGTAAAATTCAGCGATATTCTCAATGTCTTTAAAACGAACCGTGCTTTCTTAGCCTTATGTCTTCATTCAATTATTTTCGTATTTGGTATTACTTTGTATAATACGACGATGACTTATATGTACGCAGATGTTTTCAATGACTTTGGACTGATGTCATATGCATCAACGATTCAAACCGTCGTTTCTGTGATCATCCTATTAACTGCACCACAATTAGTGAAATTATTTGGTTCAACAGATAAATTAATTCGTATCTGTTTAGTACTAGGGGTCATTTTATTGGGAGGTCTTTACTTCTTAATGCAAACCGGAAGTGTAACAGGTGTTGTTTACTTAGTTTTATCTTCTCTAGGTGTTGGTTTGGCAAATATGGCCATTCAATTACAATGGGGTCTTGTTTCAGAATCCATTGACTATAATGAATATATTTCTGGTAAACGTACCGAAGGTGCCATTTACGGTACATTCTCATTAACTCGTCGATTAGGACAAACTATCTCACAATCATTAGCAGTTCTAATCATTGGTTGGATTGGTTATAATCCAGAATTAACCAATCAAGGCTTACCTCAATCAGATGGAACGATTGCTGGTTTACAATTGATTAACGTTCTCATCCCTGCGATTGCATTTGCATTGTCATGGGTGTCATTCCGATTTGTATGGAATATCGACAATGAAAAACGTGCAGAAATATCAGCATGGAAGTATGGCAATGCTGATGCAACAGACATTGATTCTGTCAATGAATAATTGAAAACTCTCTTTCTTAACACCACTTTTAAGTAAGTGGTGTTTTATTTGCACTCAATTTTCCAATAGCTTACGACAGTCATCTGATGTTTAAAACCGAAAGCGCAATCACTTGGTTTTTAATCGCAATATATTGTAAATCGTTTTCATCATACAATGTACATGGTTTCACAATGTTGTCTTATCGTGTTATCGCATTCTATCGAATTTTTGGGGATCAATTCGATGATGTAGTGAAGTTATACCCCAACACTGACTTCATAAAACACTGATGAGATGTCTTATCATTTTAAAAATTATATAGGAGCGAGATAATCATGGCTGAACAAACAGTTAATGCATCACAAAAACAAAATAATCTGACACTTAAGCATCGAATTGGTTATGCTGCTGGGGATATGGGGGGAGTTATTACTCTTGTTATGGTCAGTTCATATATGACCCGCTATATCACAAATATTCTACAAGTCCCTTATGCAACATTATCCATTCTTTTACTCATTTGGAATATTTGGGATATGGTCAATGACCCACTCATGGGTACATTAATGGATAAAGCCTTTGCTAAATCTGGAGGGACTCGAAATAAATTCCGACCATGGATTCTCTGGTCTATTCCTTTGATTGTCCTTGGTTTAATTGCATTCTTTAGTGTCCCAACAACACTCGGCGGTATGACAACTGTTATTTTACTATTCTTCTTAAAAATCGTTTATGAGCTTGGCTATACGATGATGAACATCGCCATGGGGTCTTTACTTGGCGTAATGGCTACCAATGACGTTGAACGTACTACTTTGGCTTCTGCCCGTGGTATGGGGTCCACACTCGGTGGTTTCGTAGCGATGTTTACTATTCCACAAATTCTGGGACGTTTAGGAGAAACTTCTCAAGGGTATATGATTGCTAGTATTGTCATTGCCGTTTTAGGTGGTCTTATTATTTTCATCCACTATGCTTGGACTGAAGAACGCGCTTTACAAGTTGCTACTGATCCAACAGAAGAAGATGCTGAAGCAAGTAATGTTAAATTTTCAGATATCATCGATGTGTTTAGAAATAACCGTGCTTTCTTAGCATTATGCTTGCACTCTGTTATCTTTGTATTTGGTACGACATTATATAACACTACATCAACTTATATGTATGCAGATGTGTTTAATAATTTTGGTCTTATGTCATATGCTTCAACGATTCAAACAGTCGTCTCTGTACTTATTTTATTAGCTGCACCTCAACTCGTTAAATTATTTGGGTCAACAGATAAATTAATCCGCATCTGTTTAGTTTTTGGTATCATTTTATTCGGCGCCCTATATTTCTTAATGCAAACAGGAACAGTCACTTCAACAATGTATCTCATCCTTTCTGCATTAGGTTTCGGTTTAGCAAATATGTCTATTCAATTGCAATGGGGCCTTGTTTCTGAGTCGATTGACTATAATGAATATATTTCTGGTAAACGTACTGAAGGTGCAATCTACGGTACCTTCTCATTAACGCGTCGTTTAGGCCAAACATTCTCACAATCACTCGCTGTTCTTATTATCGGTTGGATTGGATACAATCCTGAATTAACCAATCAAGGTTTATCTCAAGCCGCTAGTACGATTTCAGGTTTACAATTTGTTAATATTTTAATCCCTGCTGCCTGCTTCCTATTATCATGGATGTCATTCCGCTTTGTATGGAATATTGACAATGAAAAACGTGCAGAAATTTCTGCATGGAAATATGGCGATGCTAGCGCAGCTGATATTGAGACCTTGAAGGACTAATGACATTTTACGATCCCTACAAGCCACTTTTTACAGGTGGCTTTTTATATTGCCATTTATATTTCTTCTGTACGCATAATCAAACAATTCATCTGAAGAATTGTGATTTTTCTAACAAACTAATTTAAAATTTTTTGTCCTGATAAATTAAAGTCACATTTATTCTCTCTTTCACTGTCACAATAGCATTTAATTTTTTTCAGCGTTTTATTTAAAAATAAAAGAAAACGCAGTCATCAGACGTCCTCGTATTTAAATGCAATCTTATTTACTTTATTCGCAATGTAAACTAAATCGTTTTCATCATACAATGTAGATGGTTTCACAACCGTTATGATTAAATGTCATTGATTTGCTATGAATTCTTAGGGGAGGAATTTATAGCCACTCTAAAGGAGTTTGACCCAAAACTTTTTTAGTTAGAATGATATGACGTCTTATCATTGATTTTTATTAAATACAGGAGTGTGATAAAAATGGCTGAACAAACAGTTGATGCATCACAAAAACAAAATAATCTGACGCTCAAACATCGTATTGGTTATGCTGCTGGGGATATGGGTGGAGTTATCACTCTAATCATGGTTGGTTCTTACATGACCCGCTATATCACCAATATTTTAGAAGTTCCTTATGCGACTTTATCTATTCTTTTACTCATTTGGAATATTTGGGATATGGTCAATGACCCATTAATGGGTACATTGATGGACAAGGCCTTTGCGAAATCTGGTGGCGCTCGAAATAAATTCCGTCCTTGGATTTTATGGTCGATTCCACTAATCGTGTTAGGTTCAATTGCTTTCTATAGTATTCCTACGACTCTAGGCGGTATGACAACTGTTATTTTACTATTCTTCTTAAAAATCGTTTATGAGCTTGGATACACTATGATGAATATCGCCATGGGATCTCTACTCGGAGTAATGGCGACCAATGACGTTGAACGTACGACACTAGCTTCTGCCCGTGGTATGGGATCAACATTAGGTTTATTTGTGGGGATGTTTACAGTTCCTCAAATTCTTGGACGCTTAGGTGAAACTTCACGTGGATATATGACTGCGGCAATCGTTACTGCCCTTCTCGGTGGTATCATAATTTTCATCCACTATGCTTGGACTGAAGAACGTGCTTTACAAGCTACTGGAGCCCCAACAGAAGAAGATGCTGAAGCAAGTAATGTTAAATTCTCTGATATTCTTGATGTGTTTAAAAATAACCGTGCATTCTTAGCGCTCTGTCTACATTCAATTATTTTCGTTTTCGGACAACAATTGAATGGTACAACAGCTGCTTATATGTATGCTGATGTTTTCAATAATTTCGGATTACAATCCTATGCATCAACGATTCAAACAGTATTATCTGTCGTTATTCTCTTATTAGCACCTCAACTCGTTAAATTATTTGGTTCTACAGATAAGTTAATCCGCATCTGTCTAATTATTGGAGTTGTATTACTCGGTGGATTATACTTCTTAATGCAAACAGGAACCGTAACAGCGGTAATGTATTTAATTCTTTCTGCATTAGGATTAGGTATGGCTAATATGGCGATTCAGTTACAATGGGGTCTTGTTTCTGAGTCGATTGACTATAATGAATATATTTCTGGTAAACGTACCGAAGGTGCGATTTACGGTACATTCTCATTAACGCGTCGTTTGGGTCAAACATTCTCACAATCACTTGCTGTTCTAATTATCGGTTGGATCGGATATAATCCAGAATTAACGAATCAAGGTTTATCTCAATCTGATGGTACAATCGCAGGACTACAAGTTGTAAATATTTTAATTCCTGCTATTGCATATTTCTTATCATGGTGCTCATTCCGCTTCATTTGGAATATTGACAATGAAAAACGTGCTGAAATTTCTGCATGGAAATATGGCGATGCTAGCGCATCAGATGTTGAGTCTTTAAAAGAATAATCTAGAGTTTTATCCCCTAACGCCACATATAGTGGCGTTTTTATTTTGCTTAAATAAATTTAATTCAGATCTTCGTACAGTATAGCCCTTTAAAACAGAGACAGAAACAGCCTATAATCGCTAATATAAAAGATGAGTCCTATCGCTTCTATCTTAATATTCTCTAGATACTATAGAATATAGTGGCTTATTATATCTTAGAAACAAGGTATATTCCCGTTATTAACGTGAGTTTTTACCAAGATACCCATTTACCCTATTTACGTATTTAAATGACTCTAATCAGCAGTATTTGTGTTTTACCAAAACTGAATACATGCTATCTCATAGATTCAATTACTTTTAAATGATTTATGAGCCACACATTTTAAACAACTTCTTTTATCACCTTTCTGTATCATCAAGCAATCTTCGATGTGGTCATTTATTTTCAATTGTTTTAGCCATAATTCCCCAGTTAAAATCACTAGCCATATTATTATGCATACAAAAAACCATGCGATTCTTCATCACTATTCAGTGCTTGAAGAATTGCATGGCTTCAATAAATCTAATGCCTATTTAGTGTGTAGTAACGTTATGAAATGTTTTATTAGGCAGGTAGTATCTATTTTTATACGAATGCTCCGATACCTGTGATTTCACGTCCGACTAATAATGAGTTAATCTCATGCGTTCCTTCATAAGTATAGATTGCTTCTGCATCAGTGAAGAAGCGAGCAACATTCGTTTCTAATGTAATACCATTACCACCACATACTTCACGTGCTAATGCTACTGTTTCACGCATCACCAGTGAGTTATGCATTTTAGCTAATGAAGAATTTAACATATCTTGTGTTCCAGATTCTTGGATTTCAGCCACACGTACTGAATAGCCAATTGCTGCAACAACATTTGCTTGCATGCGTGCTAATTTCTCTTGAACTAATTGGAATCCAGCTAATTTACGCCCAAATTGCTCACGGTCAGTCGTTAAAGCAAGTGCTGCATTAAATGCTCCTGCTGCAGTTCCCATTGCGATATGCGCAACGTCTGTACGTGTATGCGTGAAGATTTCAGCAACTTTAGAATAACCATGAATATTTGGTAAACGATCAGCTTCTTCTACTTCAACATCTTCTAGATAAATATGTCCATTGTTGACAATACGTAATGCAATCTTGTTTTGAACATTATCAACTCTTAGACCTGGAGAATCTTTCTTCACTAAGAAACATTTGATTTTTTTGTCTTCAACGTCACGAGCAAAGATTGGAATGAAGTCTGCAGTTTTCGCGCCACCAATCCAACGTTTTTCTCCATTTAATACCCAAGTATCACCTTTACGTTCAGCAGTTGTTGCTAAACCACCAGCAATATCTGAACCATGATCAGGTTCTGTTAGACCAAAACATGTTTGTGCTTCAAAATCACGAACTAATGTACCATATTTTTCAATTTGCTCTTCAGTTCCACCAATTAAAATTGTATTGTAACCTAAGCCTCCATGGACAGTGTAGAAAGTTGCTACTGAAGGATCAAAACGTGCAAGTTCTAAATATAAGAATGTATTGTAAATTTCACGTACACGCCATTTTTCATCGCGTCCTTCAAATAAATCAGGATGATTCATAATTTGAGCATTTTTAAAAGCTGTCAAAATTTCTTCTCTTGGAAGTAATGCTTTTTCATAGCTTTCATTCAATACAGGACGTACACGCTCTTCTAGTTCTTTACGAAGATTTTGAAGAACCCCTAATTCACCTGCAGTCAACTTTTCTGCATAACCTAATAAGTCCTCTGGATACATTTCCTTAGCGATTGCTTTAACGTCAGTCATAATCATTCTCCTTTTTATATTTATTTACGGCTAAACGTCGTTTTTTCTTTATTAATAAAATCAGCCATTCCGTTCTTTTGGTCTTCTGTTGCGAAGTGATTACCGAATGAGACAGCTTCCAAGTATAAACCTTGTTCTAATGGCATATCTAGTCCTTGATTAATGGCCGTTTTAGCATTTTCAACTGCAAATGGTGCTTGTTTTGCGATGCGTTCTGCTAATTTTGTCACGGCATCTTTTAATTCTTCTGGTGCGACAACTTTATTTACTAAACCAATATTTAATGCTTCATCTGCTTTAATATTGCTTCCTGTAAAGATTAATTCTTTAGCATGTCCTGGCCCAACTAAACGTGCTAAACGTTGGGTTCCACCAAATCCTGGAATAATTCCTAAACCAACTTCTGGTTGACCAAAGACAGCATTTTCAGATGCATAGCGAATATCACAAGCCAGTGCTAATTCACAACCACCACCTAAAGCAAAACCATTAACAGCTGCGATGACAGGTTGACGGAGTGTGGCAATTTTTTGAAAAACAGCATTTCCAAGCTGTGAAAATTCACTTGCTTCCATTGGATTTTTATCTTTCATTTCTTTAATATCTGCTCCAGCTACGAAAGATTTCTCTCCAGATCCTGTGATGATCAGTACACGCACTGTTTCATCTGCTTGAACTAGATCTATCGCTTGCCCAATTTCTTCTAATGTTTCTGAATTCAGTGCATTTAATTGTTTTGGACGATTGATAACGAGTTCAGCAATTTCTGATAAATTCAGTGTAATTTGGTTAAAGTCTGTCATGAAATCCTCCTAATATTTGAAAAAGCCTTGTCCTGTTTTGCGTCCAAGATTGCCTGCTTCTACCATTTTACGTAGAAGTGGTGCTGGGCGATATTTTTGATCGCCAAATTCATGGAATAGCACTTCCATAATTGCTAGTACAGTATCTAGACCAATTAAGTCACCTAAAGCCAATGGCCCCATTGGATGATTTGCACCTAATTGCATCGCTTGATCTATTTCTTCAGCAGTCGCGACCCCTTCACTTAATACAAAAATACCTTCATTAATCATTGGTATTAAGATTCGATTAACGACAAATCCAGCTGAATCCGCTACTTCAATGACTGTCTTACCTAAGCTTTCGCCAATTTCTTTAACTTTAGCAACTGTTTCAGAAGACGTTGTCAAGCCTTTATTCAATTCAATCAATTTCATCGCATGCACTGGATTAAAGAAGTGCAGTCCTACTACTTTATCTGGACGATTGGTTGAAGCTGCAATTTTAGTGATCGATAAGGAAGATGTGTTCGTCGCTAAAATTGCATCAGCTGGTGCTAATTCATCTAATTGTTTAAAGATATTTAATTTGATTTCTGGATTTTCAGTCGCTGCTTCAACGATTAGATCTGCGTCACTTGCTGATTGATAGTCTGTTGATACAGAAATTCTAGACAATGTCGCATCTTTTTCTTCAGCAGATAAACGCCCTTTTTCTACAGAACGCTCAAGACCTTTGGTAATATTAGCGACTGCTTTATCAACGAATTCTTGTTTAATATCATTTAAATTCACTTGATAGCCACTTTGCGCAAAATTTTGTGCAATCCCACTACCCATTTGTCCTGAACCAATAACCATTACTTTTACTTGTTTCTCTTCGATTGTTCTCACTCCTCTTAGAATCATTCTGTCATGGAAAGTTATTTTATGTTTTACTTCCACTCCTTTCAGCATCTTTTACTATTAGTACCTTAAATCCATAATTAATTAAGCACGTTCTACAACCATTGAGATACCTTGGCCGCCACCAATACATAAGGTTGCTAAACCATAGTGAGATTCACGTTTATCCATCTCATGAAGTAGCGTTACAAGAATTCTTGCTCCCGAAGCTCCAATTGGGTGACCAATTGAAATGGCTCCACCATTCACATTAACTTTGTCCATATCCATTTCTAGACCACGAACAACACATAATGCTTGAGAAGCAAATGCTTCATTCGCTTCAATTAAATCAAGATCATCAACAGTTAATCCCGCTTTATCTAATGCTTTTTGAGTTGCTGGAATTGGTCCTGTTCCCATAATTGCTGGATCGACACCGGCACTTGCATAAGATTTAATTGATGCGATTGGTTTCAATTCTAATTGATCTGCTTTTTCTTTACTCATCACAATTAAAATTGCTGAACCATCATTAATACCTGATGAGTTCGCTGCAGTTACTGTTCCGCCATCGCGTTTAAATGCAGGTCTTAATTTTGCTAAGCCATCCGCTGTCACACCAGCGCGAGGATATTCATCTGTATCAACAACAACTGGATCACCTTTACGTTGTGGTACTTCAACTGGTACGATTTCTTCTTTGAAGCGATTTGATTTGATGGCTTCTTCTGCTTTGTTTTGACTAGCTGTTGCTAACTCATCTTGGTCTTCACGACTGATTTCAAATTTTTCAGCAATATTTTCTGCAGTGATTCCCATATGATAGTTTTCGAATGCATCCGATAAACCGTCACGAATCATCGTATCAACCATTTGGCCATCGCCCATGCGTTGTCCCCAACGTGCTTTAGGAAGAACATAACCAGCTTGAGACATACTTTCAGTTCCACCAGCAATAACTACTTCATTATCACCAGCGATAATACTTTGTGCAGCTAGAGCTACTGATTTCAATCCTGAACCACATACTTTATTAATGGTCAGTGCAGGAACTTCTTTAGGAATACCAGAATTAATGGATACTTGACGCGCAACATTTTGACCATGACCTGCGCTCAAGACATTCCCTAAGATTACTTCATCAATTTCTTTAGGATCTAAATTAATTGACTCAAGTGCTCCCTTAACTGCTGCAACTCCTAGCTCTACTGGACCAATATCTTTGAGTGCTCCCCCAAAGGATCCGACGGGTGTTCTTTTTGCAGCAACAATGACTACTTCTTTCATGTTATTTCCTCCCTGAATGGTAATTATTTTGTAACTGGAGTATCAAATTGTTCAACTAATTCTCTAAATATACGATCTTCTGTTGGCTCATAATGTGATTTCTTAAGTCGGCAAATATTCACACACCAATTGAGCGGTTCTTTCATTGGTAGTATAGCCAAATCATCTGTATTTATAATATCTGTAATCTTTATTGGCAATATTGTATATAAGTCGTCTACCAATCGAACCGTATTAATAAGCAAGTCCCATGTTATTGACTTTAAAAAGACATTAGGATCAAGACCCCGTCTATAAAAGGCACCATTTAATTGATGATGAATCATAAAGACTGGATCAAGAATAGCTTGACGTTGATGTCGCAAATCAAACCAGTCAACTAATTGATTTGATTGAGCTAATTCACTCTTTTTAGATGTGAACACAACCATTTCTGACTGTGCTATTTCATAAGATTCAATCAAATGATCAGGAAGACCAAGTGGCGTCAATAACATCGCAATATCTAATTGATCTGCTAATAAAGCTGCCTTTAGGGCTTCGGCTCCCTTTTCGACAATATCAAATTTCACTTGCGGATGTTGTTCAATCAATTGAGGTAAAACATCAGCAAATAATAATGACCCTGCTAAAGGCGGAATACCTAAGACGACTTTGCCACTCATCTTTTCATCTTGATGTTTTAAATTATGAATCATTTCGTTATATTGCTCAATCACACTCAAAGCGTCATGATAATAACGTTCGCCTACAGTCGTTAAACCGACAATCTTTTGCCCTTTTCTCTGAAACAATTTTACGTCTCGATTACGTTCAAAATCATTAATCATAATACTTAATGTCGGTTGAGATATATAGAGGACTTCCGCTGCTTTAGTGAGATTGAAATTTTGTTCAACTACTTCGATGAAGTAATTTAAATGCTTGATATCCATTGGTTCCCTCGATTCTGATCGGTTAGCATCAATTTATATCATCCACGTTTACTTCCAAGCTCACGAAAACGAAAGCTCAGTTTATCAATCAAACAGTATCATGCGATACCATACTCCTTTCAAACGATAGAACAATGAATCATACATTTATGAACGAACATATCTCTGAATAGCAATCTATGTTGTGTCCCTCAGTTATTAAGTAGATTTATAGCTTTTATTAAAGTGCATTAGTATTTTCACCAATAACTATGAATTATCTTTCATTTCCATCGCTCTATACATTAATCATAGCTCAATCAGATAACGCTTTCAATGGAGGTTTCGAAAAAGTCTATTACAAAAAGTTATGGGTTTAATAAGGCTGATTAATCAATACATATAGCCATTCTTCAAAATCCTATTGAAGACACATTAGCCAAAAAATTTAAAATAATATATCAATAATACTTATATATTGACAAACTTTATTGATGAAATAGTAAAATTTCTTTTTAATTTGTTCATTGAAATGCTGTGCCCATTTTCTTTATTTCAATAAAATTTATTTATCTTATATTCAGCACTAGAAGCATTAAAAAAGCACAGTGATTGAAAAATCACTGTGCTTTGTTTTATACAATCTTTGTTCCATGATATTCGTCCATCTTTAACAATCGATGTAGTTCTGGTAAATTATTCCGATGGATACCACCACCTGGCAAAATCTTAATCCGTCCTGCTGCATAGTTATGAAGTGCTACGAGATGATCAATATTAGAAAAGATATCTGAATGTGCTGGTCCCCCATGTGTTAATATGCGGTGCACACCTCGATCAGCTAAATCATCAATCGCTCGAAATTGATTTTCTATTGATAATTGGTCAAATGCCATATGAAAAGTAATTTGCCTGTGATGTCGATGACCTAATTCAGTTATCAAATCTATCAATCGAAAGTCTAGATAATCTTCTCTCAGAGCACCCAAAACGAGACCGTCTGCTCCTAATTCAATGATTTTTTGCGCATCATCTAGCATCATTGCTTGTTCGATTTGATTATATTCAAAATGTCCTCCACGACAACGCACCATCACAGATACTGGGACATTTCGGTCTTGAGCATAAGCTAATGTGTGGTTGATGACACCATAGCTCGCTGTCGTTCCGCCAACAGCTAAATTATCACACAATTCAATGCGTTGAGCGCCCTTTGCAATTTTGTCAGGTATATCTGTGAAATTTTCAGCACAAAATTCTAAAATCATTTTTCCTCCCATAATCAATTATCATAGATTTTTCTAAATCATTACTTAATTTTCTAGCTTCTGTCTCTTTTTGATATAATAAGCGACAATTTGTTGAAACAATAATTCAAATGCATAAGATAAAGGATGAAATGATACGATTTCTTTTTCGAACACATAATAAGGTTCAGATTGAAAAAAGATTACTTGATCTGCTAAGTCAGATAATAGTGACTTACCTGAACGTGTGACACCAATGATTTTCACACCATTAATTTTTAATTTCTGAACTGTTTTTTGAATATTTTTAATATCACCACTCAAAGATACGATAATCAAAACATCTGTTTCATTCAGATGCGATGAAATTAAACTTAATTCTTTTGATGCGGGGATATTCATCATTAATTTGTCCAACACTAATAATCTGCGCCCGAAATCATCCAATGCATTTTGTTGCCCGACACCTGTTGCGTAACCTAAAATTTGATTGGCTTCCATTAACATTTTGACTATATCGTCAATGGCTGCTTGTTTAAAGAGATTGCGTGTTTGCTCTAAATCATTTTCTAAACTATCAGTTAGTTCACTATTACTATTATTTTCAATTTCTTCAATTAAATAATATTTAAAGGCAGAATAACCCGAAAAACCTAGTTTCTTCGCGACACGAAAGATAGAGGATTTTGATGTGAGTGTTTTTTCAGCGAGTTCAGTAATTGATAATCCAGTAACTTCTTCTGGATTATTTGTAATATATTTTAAAATTTCTTTTTCATTATCCGTGAAATTGTTAAAACTCATTTGATAAATTTCTTTTAAGAAACTCATACGATACCCTCTCCGTTTATTAATCATTAAAAAAAGCAGGAAATATATTTCCTGCTTTCTATCATATAATATTAATTCAACTCGGGCCAATATTCTTTATTCGCTTCAATCAAATCATCTAATATTTGTTTTACTATTCTAGCATTCGGAACGGTTTTCGACATAGTAATCGCTTGCCATAATTTCTGATATGACCCCTCTGCCCATGCTTCAACGACTAATTTTTCAACAGCTACTTGCTGCTCCATTAATCCTTTTTGGAAACGTGGAATTTCTCCCATTACCAAAGGCTCAGGACCATTAGCCGTAACAATACAAGGTATTTCCACCATTGCAGTTGAATCAAAATTATTAATCGCGCCATTGTTTTCAACAATTAATAACATTCTCTCCCGTGTATTATAGGCAATAGCACGAGCTAAATCTACGATATAAGACGCATGGTCATCTGCTTCTAAATTGGTCATCGACGCCGTATTTTCTTGACTAATGCGCATGCATTCTGAGAAGACTTTTTTCTCACGTCCATCCATTACTTCATTAGCACGCGTATAATCAGGATCTGCAATTTCTACTTCATCTTGACTATATAAATAATATTTCAGATAAGTATTTGGTAGAACATCTGGAGTTAATGCATAAACGTCTTTTGCTTTAGCATAAGTATGCATCCATGATTCTTCTTGATCTGAACCATTTTCTAATTCTGAAGGTGTAACATAACCATGTTCGGCGACCCATTCACGAATCTTCGGCATGAGATCATTTCCTTCATGATCACGAATATCTGTCCACCAGCCAAAATGATTCAATCCATAATAGCGAACGACAAAATCTTTCCGTGTTTCCAGACCCAAAATTTCTGCCATTCTGTACTCAATACCGACTGGCATATCACAAATATTTATAATTTTACTATCGGGTCTTAATTTACGCGTGGCTTCTGCGACAATTGCCGCAGGATTAGAATAATTCAGCATCCAAGCATCGGGCGAATATTGCTCCATATAGTCAATGAGCTCTAACACGCCTCCGATTGACCGCATACCGTATGCAATACCTCCTGGGCCACATGTTTCCTGACCAATGACACCATATTTCAATGGAATTTTTTCATCTTTTTCACGCATCGCGTATTTACCGACACGAATATGTGCCATAACAAAATCAATATCCGAAAATGCAGTCTCAGGATCTGTCGTCGCAATAAATTGAATTTCTGGAGCATTTTCTTTCAACAATATCTCACATGCATCCGCAACAATTTGCTGCCTTTCTGGATCATTATCATAAAATTTTATTTGTCTAATAGGAAATGTGTCTAAATTATCTAAAAGCATCATGATAATGCCAGGTGTAAAAGTTGATCCTCCACCGGCAACTAAGATTGATTGTGCCTTTAAATCTGTCATGAATATAACCTCCTATATCATCTACCATCAATATTGAATTTACTAAATCATCAAACCTTATTGATTAAGAACAATCTCACAATTAGTCCGATACCTAATAAAGCCCAAACGGATAGCCATTCTTTAGTAAATAAATTATTTGGCTTCATTTCAATTTTTACTTGTGTAAATAGTCCTTCAATTTCTCTATATATAAAGAAGATTAAAATGAATAGGATGAGAGCTAAACCGAAATGATTGAGTAAAATCAAAACAACCGCAATGGTCATCATTTTAATAAAAGTAATTGCTACATTCTGTCTAGCTTCAATCTCATCCTTTAAAGACCACATGTACGCTCCTAAGAATGGCAAGATAAAAGAAATGATGAATTGAATATTTCTGTGAATATCTTCGCCAATATAAGTTATTAAATCGACACCTGCTACCCTTGCTTGTGAACTCATAAAATATAAAAAGATAAAGGGATAGAGTATCAATAAAAAGAATAGATATGTGTACATGCGACTAACAGTACTATTCATTCAATAATTCTCCAAATTCATCGGCAGTAAATTGAACATTCGTCCCATCGACAACTTGGATATTATTGTCACGTTTCACTAATCCTAAAGCACCATGTTTTTTGAAGTAATTTTCATCTGCTACTTTGGAAACATCATGAACATCAACTCTAAGACGGGTTACACAGTTGGTAAAGCCTTTAATATTTTCTTTACCACCTAATCCAGCTAAGTAACCTTCTACTTTCGTTAACTCCTCATCTGAAGTAGTAGGCGTTGATTCAGTTGCAGGTGTAGTCTCTGGCGTTTTTTGTTTCTCATCTGCTTGTTTTTGTCTATATTCTGCCTTACTGTATAAATGCATTTCTTCATCAACAGCTTCTCGCCCTGGCGTTTTTAGATTCATCTTAAGAATAAGGTACCGGAATACAACAAACCAAATTCCAGAAAAAATTAACCCTACAACTAATATAATTAAATATGCACGCCAATGTGTTGATCCTAATGGCAGGAAGTTATAAGAAGTAAATTCAATCAATCCACCTGTGAAATATCCCGATACACCAAGCATATATACGACTGTAATAAATGTCGCAGCTATCAAGGCATGCACTAAGAATAATACAGGTGCAATAAATAAGAAGGTAAACTCGATCGGTTCAGTAACTCCTGCAGCTATCGCAGTTAGTGTCACTGGAATCATCAATCCAGCAACTTCTTTCTTTTTATCTTCATGTGCTGTTGTATAGAATGCATAAGAAATACCGATAGGTGCAAAGACTTTAGTTAAGCCATATAGAGAGAATCCACCTTCTGGGAATAGCGTTCTTAAAGTTTCACTACTCCGTGCAAATTCACTTAATTGCGATGTCCAAGCATGTAATAATCCACCATCAACAACAATATTGTCAAATTGGAATGGTGTATTTAAAATATGATGCATTCCGGTAGGTATTAATAGTCTCTCTAAGAAAGTATATAACCAAACACCGAAATTCCCTGAATTAACAATAAATACTTGAACAGCTGAAATGATATTTTGAATTGATGGCCAAATCGCCATAAATGCAAAGGCTACAGGCAACATCAAGAAGAATCCAATCGCTATTACTACCGTTGAACCTCTAAAGGCACTCAACCATTCTGGTACTTTGGTATCAAAATATTTATTATGGAGCCAAATTGAAATCAGAGTGATAATAATCGCACCAATCATCCCCATATCTAATGTTTTAACACCAGCAACCATCGCAAGACCAGATTCACCACCTGGATCCATTGAGAAATCAACACCAAAATTGTGACCCCAATGACCTAACATCGCTGCGAGGAAATAATTAAATACCATATAAATAACGAATGCTTCCATACTCGCTCGCGCTTGTTGTTTATTTGCTAGACCGATAGGCAATCCAATAACAAATAATAGATTTAATTGATTAAAAACGGTCCAACCACCTGATTGGATAACATCCATTATTTTATAGAAAAAGCTATCTGGGTGTGCCAATGCTCCAAAAATCATTTCCTGTTGGAAAAAGATTGTTACCCCTACGACAATACCAAAGAATGCAAAAAGCATAACTGGTATAATCATCGCGCCACCAAAACGCTGAATTTTTGACATCATAATCTTTCATCTCCTAACTTTATTTTTAGCAACATGATATCAATCAATAAATCCACTCCTGTCAATTTACTAC
>JBHWOV010000043.1:0-37513 GCA_043424535.1 Aerococcaceae bacterium | reverse complement strand
CTGTTTAAAATTTGTAATGTTCCACGAATCATCATAAATAATGAATGATCTTCAAAAGGAACTGTCCCTAAAGTGATAAAATCTGCTAATGCTTGTAGACCAAACACATACATTTCATAGATAAACAATAGTGTTAATAGAATAAAAAAGACACCTTTAATGATTTGCTGATTATAAAGTTGTCCTAAACCTGGAAACAGCGATAGCATTGCTGCTAAATTTTTATTCTTTTTATTTGTTTCTTTTATTTCCATTTTAATCTCTCATTTCTTAAGTTTTCAGATTATTCATTCTTTCTCCAAATAATCTTATGAGAAAAAAGGAGACACCTAACTTGTGTTAGGCAGTCTCCAGATTTTCAAATCAATTAATATTTTTGAGCGATTGAATCTGAAATTAATTGAACAGCATCATTCGCTGATTCTTCTGGTGTTTTATTTCCTGAAGCTGCATCGAACATCATACTTTCTGCACCGGTCCAAACTTCTGCCATTTCTAAAATATTAGGCATTGGAACAGCATTATTGTAAACTTCGATTACCGCTTGTGCTAACGCATTATCGCTCTCAGCTACTGTTTTACGTGCATTTTGATTTGCTGGCACTTCATTTAAGCGCTCATACATTGCCATTTGTTGTTCTTCAGAAGTCACCCAATCAATGAATTTTTGTGCATTTTCTGTATTTTTTGCATAAGTAGAAATTGTCCACGCTTTACCTCCACCAAATGGTTTATACTCTTCACCATTTGATAATGTCGGGATTTTTGTGACTTCATAAGGTACGTCACTTTCATTTAAACTTGCTGCTTCCCATGGACCAGCAATAATTGCAGCTGTTTTACCATCCATAAATGATTGTTTAACAAAATCTGGTGCAGATGTTTTATCTAACATTCCTTGTGGCCAAACATCTTGATACCATTTAGTAGCGTAAGTAATTCCCTCGATTGCTTCTGGAGTATTTAAGCCAATATCATCTGCATTTGTACCTTCATCACCAAATACATATCCGCCATATCCAGAGATGAGTCCATACGCCATGTAGAAATCAATCCAGTTTGCTAAGAAACCAATGTTTTTACCTTCTTCATTTTCAAATGCATATTGATTATCTTCAGCAATTGCTTCTAAATCTTCGAAAGTTGCTGGTGCTTCTTCTAATAAATCAGTATTGTAATACATAACGAGTGCTTCAATAACTGTTGGTGCTCCGAAAATTTGATCTTCCGCAGTCACTTGTTGTATATCTGTATCATCATAAATATCTTCTGGTAATTGAACAGGTTGAATTTGTCCAGATGTTCCTAGTGACCCTACACGGTCATAAGGTGCAATCATAACATCTGCTCCAGTTCCTGCAGGACCATCTAGTGATAATCCGTCAAGCACGTCAAACATATCACGATCCCAAACTTCAACTTCTATTCCTGTTTCTTCTGTGAATTTATCAATATTTTCCATCACATAATCATAATGTCCTGCAGCTGAAACAATTAATTTTTCTTGTGCAGAAACCTCCACTACACTCGTCATTGAAGTTGCTAATGGCACTAAAGCAATACTCGATGCCATTAAACCTTTCATCCATTTCAACATTTTCTTCATTACAAAACATCCTTTCTTTTATTTTTTTGTAATCCAACAAGGTGTTGATCCAGAAGGAATAACTCCATCTTTTACAACGACAATCTCTTCATTGAGAAGATTGTAATAAGTCCCATCCTCTATTGGAACGGGCACCTCTGATACACGATGGGCGACATCAAAAACACCATAGACAGTATGTTCTGATTGTTCATATTTGCCTACAATTATTTGAGCATCGTCATCGGCTTTTAACGAATAAATCACATTTTCTATTGGGATATATTCTCGTTTTAATTGACTAAGCTGCGCTATATATGCGCTAATATCGTTCTCTGTCTCCCAATCAATCGGATCTTCATCAAATAATGAAGGCGTTTTCTTTGATAGGACTTCTTGTCCATTGTAAATTAGCGCTGCACCTTTTTGAAAATAATTAAAAGCTAACCATTCAACGATTAATTTTTTATCAGAGACAAAATTAGTAAAGCGCTTTCTGTCATGATTTTCAAGATTTCTTAATTTAACATAATTCTCAGGATATAAAGTGTCTTGATTATTCAATATGCGAATATACTCTGACAATGGAATCTCTCCATTTAAATAATCTTCAAATGCAACACGTACATCATAGTCATAAGTCAAATCAAAGACGTTATACAATTCACCATCACTATGCGCAACTAAATCATTCGCTCTTAGTTCTTTAATAAAATGAGGTTCAACAGATTCTGCTAACCATATCATCTCTGGATTAATCATCTCAACTTGAGCTCTAGCTTCTTCCCAAAATGCCAAAGGCACTAGAGGTGCAACATCTACTCTGAAACCGTCTACCCATTGGGCCCAATATTTTAATGTTTCTATCTGATAATCCCAAAGTTCTTTATTATCATATTCTAGGTCAATAATATCCGACCAATCACCTACACGATTACCAAATTCACCTGTAGACGTATGATAAAACCATTCCGGATGTTCACTCGCTAAAACTGAATCAGGTGAAGTATGATTGAATACAATATCAATCATGACCTTTATATCTCTTTGATGTGCTTCTTCTATTAATCGCTTAAAACTTAGTAAATCTCCTTGTTTCGGATCAATCGAACGATAATCTTTAATCGCATAAGGAGAACCGATTGTTCCTTTTTTATTTTGTTCCCCATTTGGATAAAAAGGAAGCAACCATATAGCATCTATGTCCAATTTTTTTAGACGATCTAATTGTTTGATAACGCCATTAAAGTTTCCTTCGCTTGAAAAATTTCGTACGAATATACTATAGATATGAAGATGCCGTAAATTCTTTGATGTATTTTTTGCCATGCTTTCATCCTCTCACTGTCAACTTCACTATTGATTATAAACGATGTTTTTATTTTATGCAATCGTTTTCATTAATTTATTGTTATTTTTAAGTAAAATTGTACAAAAAAAATCTGTGTTTCATTATAAAAGAAACACAGAGGAAATATTTATTAGTTTTCATTTTTTAATGCCACACCTAATTCAACCTCATTTGTGATAATGCAGTTAAGATTATCTTGTAGTGCTTGTTGAATCTCTTCTTTGGTATTTAATGTATAGGGGTTAATGCCTATACCTGCAACTTGCAATGCTGTTATTTCATTGGACCGCAAAGTAAAATAAGCTGGATGATAATACTCGACACCATTGTTCTTACAATAATTATCAATATCTAAAATATTTGAAAAAGTTAAAAATCCACAAATTATTTCTTCATTTAATAACTTTACTTGACGGATAGTGTAATGATTAAAGGACGAAACAATAACTTGATTCAAGCATTGATACTCATCAATAAGATGAACTACACGTTCTATAATTCCTTTATACTCATAAATATTATTCTTTATTTCAATATTTAAAAGCAAATTAGTACCAGTAATCCAATCCATTACCTCATCCAATGTAGGAATCGTGACTTCATCTTTTCCTGCTTCCAAATGCTCAAACCCTTTATCATAACGATATTGCTTAAGTTCGTTTAAAGTCATATTTTTAATAGTGCCATTACCATTTGAAGTTCGCTGGATAGTCTCGTCATGACAAACTACTAAATGATAATCCTTAGTCATATGAACATCTAATTCTATCCCATCTGCTTGATAATACGCTGCTTGTTTAAAAGATAACATTGTATTTTCAGGATACTTTCCTGAATAGCCACGATGTGCAAAAATTTTACTTTTCTTCGTCATAATAAGTACCAAACTCAGTTCCGACTGACCGATCTAAAATCGATTGTTCAGTCTCTTTATCAAATAACATGATTTTATCCATATTTATATGAATAAAAATTTCGTCACCAATATTAATTGGACGCGCAGGATTAAATCTCGCTACTTGTTCTCGATCGGACGAGTGAAAATCGTAATAAACATAAGTATCAGAACCTACTTGCTCAACATTTTTTGCTTTGACTTTTATCGTTGAGGGAGTATCACGACCTTCTTGATAGTGCATATCTTCTGGACGAACACCTACCAATACCTCTTGATTATTTGCATTCGTCAACAAATTAGTTGTATTTTTTTTAGTTAGTAAGAAAGTTTCATTTGCTATTCTAATAGCGGGCTTCGAATCCACTTGAATCAATCTTCCATTAATTAAATTTATCATTGGTGATCCAATAAATTCAGCGACAAATTTATTGGCAGGATTATAATATAAATTAGCTGGTGTATCGAATTGTTCAATATTACCGGCATTCATAACAGCAATACGACTACCCATTGTCATTGCCTCAGTTTGGTCATGCGTAACATAAATAAATGTTGTTCCTAATTGTCTATGTAAGGCGGATATTTCAGCTCTCATTGTCACACGGAGCTTTGCATCCAAATTCGATAAAGGTTCGTCAAGTAAGAAAACTTTTGGATTCCGGACCATTGCACGACCTAGCGCTACACGCTGACGCTGCCCTCCTGATAAGGCTCCTGGTTTTTTATTTAATAAGGCTTCTAATTGAAGAATATCCGCTACTTTATTCACACGTTGAAGACGTTCTTTTTTATCAACACCTTTCATTTTCAATCCAAATTCAATATTTTCACGTACATTCATGTGTGGATACAGTGCATAAGATTGAAATACCATCGCTATATCGCGATCTTTTGCTGGAATATTATTAACTAAAGTATCACCAATGTACAATTCACCTTCAGAAATAGTTTCCAAACCAGCAATCATTCTTAAAGTTGTGGATTTTCCACAACCAGACGGTCCTACTAATACTATAAATTCCTTATCTTTTATATCTAAATTTATATTTTTCACTGCTTTATAGCCGTCTTCATAGACTTTTGCAACTTGCTTTAATTCTAATTTTGCCATTTATTTTCTCTCTTTCTAACCTTTAACCGCACCAGCAGTTAGTCCTTTAACCATATTTCGTTGTCCTATAATAAATATTACTAATGAAGGAATCATACATAAAACAACTCCTGCAACCATTAATACCATAGATTGAGAATCCACTGAATTTAACATGGAGATTCCTATTTGCACAGTTCTTGCCTTATCTGTATTGGTTACTAATAGAGGCCACATATACATATTCCACCCCGATAAGAACGATTGTACTGCCATTGCACCTAATGTTGGTTTCATTAACGGTAATAAAATTCTAAATACAAAATAAATATCTGAAGCACCATCAATCTTAGCTGCTTCATAAATTTCATAAGGAAAATTTTCTAAGGCTTGGACGCATAAAAATATATTAAATGCAGAAACCATATAAGGAATAATCAATACATGCAAAGTATCATGCCAACCCCAAGAAGATACCATTAAAAATTGTGATATGATAACCGCCTCTCCTGGAATCATCATCGTTGATAGAATTAAACTATAAATAATCCCTTTTCCTTTAAATCGAATAAATCTAAATGCAAATCCTGCAAGTAACGACGTAATGATTTGTAAAACGGTTATAGATGTTGCCACAATTAATGAATTAAGAATATATCTTCCAATTGGAGCAATTGAAAAAACATCAATAAAATTAGTTAGCGTAGGATTTTTGGGAAATAAAATTGACTCTGGGTTATATAATTCAGACGAAGGTTTTATCGCCATCAAAAACGCATATATTAAAGGGAACATTATAAAGATCCACATAATAAAATTCAAAACCACTAAAATAATGCGTGAAATTTGTTTACGACGAATATATTTTTCTTCAATATTATTCAACTTCTTGACGCTCCCTTCTGAGTCTAAACAAAATTATTGTTAGAACCATTACTATAATAAATAACACAACTGATTCTGCTGAAGCAAAACCATAACGATAATTCATAAATGCATTACGATATATATCATAAACAATTACATTTGTGGATTGACCGGGTCCTCCTTTAGTTAATATATTAATCTGTCCAAATCCTTGGAATGCATTAATAATATTCGTTACTAAAACAAAGAAAAATGTAGGTTTTAGTGAAGGAATCGTGATATACAGAAATGACTTAAATCCATTTGCTCCATCAATGGATGCTGACTCATATAATGAATCGTCAATGCTTGCTAAGCCTGAGGAAAAGTATAAAAAATTCATTCCTGAATTTAGCCATCCTGTTAAAAATCCAACAGCTAATAATGCTAAATCAGGGTGTGTCAGCCAATTCACGGTAGTACCAAAAATTTTATTAATAATTCCAACAGTTGGATTTAGCATTACTTGAAAAATCATAGCCATCCCTGCAGATGCGATTGCCATTGGCATTGCGTAGGAGGTGGAAAAGAAAGAGATTCCCGGAAAAGCTCTCTGACAAAGTAATGCAGCAATGAACCCTATTGATACACCAACCACAACTACAATCACCACAAATTTCAATGTTACTAAGACTGAATTCCAAAAACTTGCTGAAGTAAATAATTCTTGATAATTATCAAATCCTATAAATTTGGCATTCACACCCATACTATTAGTTAAAAAGAAAGAACGATATATTGTTTGTAGAAAAGGCCAAAACATGAATAAACCAACAATTATTATAGCAGGGAGTAAATACAAGTAAGGTTGAATCAATTGACTTCCTGATTTTTTCTCCTCAATAATCACAGGTTTTTTATTTTCTTCCATTTTAAAAATTCTCCTTTCTTGCTCAATTCTGAATAAAAAACTGAGAAAGGATGAAATAATGTATCCTTTCCCAGCTAATACTTTTAATTGTGTAATACTATTGTATTAATTTGCTGCATTGTATGCTTCTAGGGCTGCATCAACTTGGTCAGCCATATTGTTAACTGATGTCTTAGCGTCATTATTACCGCCTAGGTGCATTTCCAATTCTGCTTCGTAAATTTGACGAGCTTCCTGATTTACACCACTTATAGCACCTTGATCTTCAGGAGTCGCTTCATGTAATTGGTCAATAGCAGTCTGGAATTGTGGAAATTCTGCTAAATTATCTTTGAACACTTGCTCATCATGTGCATCCATATTCACTGGGAAATAACCTGTATCTACATGCCATTGAGCTTGTGACTCTGGAGATAGTAAGAATTCAATAAATTTCCAAGTTCCTTCTTTTCTCACATCATCATTTGTTTCAATCATCCATAATGATGCTCCGCCGATTGAAACGCCACCCTCATCATCTTCACTTACTTTTGGAAAATACGATGCTCCAACTTCAAAGCGACCATCAACTTCTGTTAAAATTTGACGTAAACTAGCTGTTGAACCAAGCGTAATAGCTGATTGTCCTGCTATAAATTCTGGTTGCCCTCCAGTACGGCCAACATTTGGCATTGCACCGCTGTCAACACCTTCTTTCCATTTAGTAAGGATATTCTCCATACCACCATTTTCACTAAAAACAGTTTCTGTCGGTGCACCTTCACGACCATTTCCATTATTATAAATAGGTTGTTGTTGCTTTGACATCCACTGTTCAATAAACCAGCCATAGATTTGGATAGAAGCTGCCATAGAAACATCTGAACCTTCAACAAGTGTTGGTGCAATCTCTATTATTTCTTCCAATGAATCTGGGGCTTCTTCAATCCCTGCTGACTTAAATGCATCCATATTATAATACATGATTGGTGTTGAATTATTAAAAGGCATTGAATGCAATTGATCATTTATCGTAAAATACGAAAGTAAATTAGGCTCTAACTTTGTTAGATCAAAACCAGAGGCATCAACATATTCTTGAACTGGAACAGTTAGCCCAGAATCAATCATAAATGTAGTTCCTAATTCAAAGACTTGTACTAAATCGGCCCCAACATCAGCACCAGACGCTGTTGAGCGAAGTTTCGTTAAAGTTTCATCATAAGAACCTTGATACTGTGCATTAACAACATATTCATCCTGAGACTCATTAAACTGATCGACCAATTTTTGCAATGCTTCTCCGGCTGTTCCACCCATCGCATGCCAAAAAACTATTTCTGTCTTATCTTGTGCATATACCTTTGCAAATGGTGACAAAACACTAAAACCTAAGACGATAGAAATAATTCCCATAGCAATTTGCTTAAAATTCTTTTTCACTAAGTTACCCCCTAATTTTTGCTAAATTTGTGCAAACAAATCTGCTATTAAGAAGTATAACAATGGATTGTTAATTTAAAGTAAACTTCAAGTTAACTTAAAGTAAATTGACTTATCTCTATTTTTACATAATAATATTATCCTATTTACTTAACCGATTTTTCTCTCAACTTATGATTTCATTCCAAATCAATTTGTCATCAACAAAATCACAGCTTATTAAAAGAAATTAAAAACACTTGTGCTGTTTTTATTTCAGCAATCTATATTAAATAAAAGGCTAAGGTTAACTCGCAAGAGATAGAAAATTAATCTTATTTTGGTAATATTCTTACGAGTAGTTTCATTTTCTTTAAAAATGATTCTAATTTTAAGAACAAAAAATACTCCTCTAAGTAGAACTGCTAAAAGTAAGCTACTTAAAAGGAGTATATTTTTTACAGATATCATTTTTAATAAAATAGAGCTATATAAATGTAAGTATTTATTTTCAGAAAAGCTCATTAAATCGCTAAATCAGGAAATTTCAACTGGTCTTATTTAGCATCTCATCGCATTTTTAATTAAATAAGTCTCTAAAAAAGAAACGAATTTCCCGCCAAGCTGAACTAAAGTTATCTTGTAATCTTTGGAGTGCATGAGAACTGTTAACAGCCTCAATATCCTCTGAAACTTGAATAAGCGCCTGATTTCCTGGCGTTGATGGAAGATATTTTTGAAGTTTTGCTTCATTCGTTTCTTTATCGAGTGTTGCCACTTCAATCCATCCAACTTCTGTACCTTTATTAACCGGAGTCATTAATTGATCTTGTGAAGTAAAATATTGATAATTTGGCTTCAATTGATAGAGTAATTGGGGTGCAATATCTTCTCTGGGGACAATCACATTGAAATCATATTTGTAATTAAATGGTGCTTGAATTTGATTATTTTCATAGATAGGGACCGCATCGATCTGTGTCACCGGATCTCCTGCGTCAGCGATATGTTCCTGTCGATATAGACCACGATTTTCTTGAATCAATTGAAGGCCCAATCGCTCAAATTGATCTTCCGGAATATCCAACATCACAACAATCAATTGCATATCACTTTGAGTTTGAGTTAAAATAGCGCTAAATCGTTCCTCATCTTCACTAGCCATAACATCCATAAATAAACCATCGATTTTAGCTGAATGAAAATAACCTTGATTAAGAAGCTCATTTTGATAATCAAATGAATCATCCGTATCTTCCCTAAAGGTTTGTCCTGTTTGCTTAAACATTTCAATTATTTCTGGATATTGATGTAACAAATGATAGGTGCAAGTGGCTAAGGCGGTAGCCGATAATTGATTGATTTCTCCATCATTTACTGTCTGGCCAGAATTAGGTTGAAAATCTTTTGGCAATCCAGTAGCATTGTAAAGCTTCATCCCTTCAAATCCCCAATCTGTTAATTGTTGATTCATCTGATTGACAAAAGCTTCCTCACTACCTGCTACAGCCTCTGCTAATGCTAAGATTACTCCATTAGCCTGTCCAATGACCAATGGTTCTAATAATTCAGCAACCTTATAATCACCATCTTGTCTTAGGGGGACATTGGCAATATCATAATCTTGAGATAAGGAAAATGCTTCATCTGAAATTTCCACTGAATCTTCGAGAGATATTATTTCATTATCAATCGCTTCATAAATTAAATAAATAGAAAGCACTTTTGATAGAGAGTATGCCTCTGTAATCTCGTCTTGATAAGAATTTGCCATCACTATGCCATTCTGGCTCTCCGTCACAAGATAAATGGGCTCATCTTCTCCATTATTATTTTGAGCGTAAACTTGTGACAAAGGTAATACCATTTGAATCAAAAATAAAAGAATTGTAAATTTTAAATACCATTTTCTGTGCATGATTTTACCTTTCTATCTTCAATTTATCTTATTTAAAATGATGATCAACTAGAACGATTAAATAGTAGCATACATTCTAGGATACACTGAATATATTTTTCTTTCAATGGAATTTTGTTGAAGTTTTTACCAAAAAATCTCCGAAGAATTGAATATCTTCGGAGATTAATTCATCTATTCTGTTTATCTTGAATAATTTGGCGCTTCTTTTGTAATATTTACATCATGCGGATGAGACTCGATGAGCCCTGCTCCTGTCATTCGTACAAATTGAGCTTCCTCACGTAATTCTTCTAAGTCAGCTGCTCCTACATACCCCATGCCTGCACGAACGCCTCCGACCATTTGGAACACAATGTCTTGTACAGAACCTTTTGCTGCGACTCGTCCTTCTATACCTTCCGGAACTAATTTATTTGCTTCTGATTTAGATTGGAAATAACGATCAGATGATCCTTGTTCCATCGCTGCCAAACTACCCATGCCTCGATAACTCTTATAACGTCTTCCTTGATAAATTTCAAATTCACCAGGTGATTCATCAGTACCTGCGAGCATTGAACCTAACATTGCAGCGTGTCCACCAGCTGCCAATGCTTTAACTATGTCACCTGAATATTTGATACCACCATCAGCGATAATTGTTTTTCCATATTCGCGAGCAGCTGTTGCTGCTTCATAAATAGCTGTGATTTGAGGTACCCCCACCCCAGCAACAACACGTGTCGTACAAATTGATCCAGGACCAATTCCTACTTTTACAACATCAACACCTACATCAAATAAAGCGCGAGCACCTTCTGCCGTCGCAACATTTCCTGCAATAATGGTAATATCAGGATATGCTTCTCTGACTTCTTTAATTTTACGTATAACACCTGCGGAATGACCATGTGCAGTGTCGATAACTAACGCGTCAATACCAGCTTGTATTAATGCTTCAGCTCTTTCAAATGTATCATTTGTTACTCCAACAGCAGCTGCTGCAAGTAAGCGCCCATGCTCATCTTTTGCTGCATTAGGATATTCTTCAATCTTTTCAATGTCTTTGATCGTAATGAGACCTGCTAATTTACCGTCTTCATCAATAAGAGGTAATTTCTCAATACGATGTTCATCCAACAAACGTTCTGCTTGTTCGACCGATGTTCCTTTAGGTGCAGTTACTAAATCTTCTTTTGTCATCACATTTTCAATGGGTTGATCATAATTACGAACGAAGCGTAAATCACGATTCGTTATAATTCCAACAAGCTTGAGATTTTCTCTATTTTCGACAATTGGAACGCCACTTATACGATAGTGTGCCATCAAATCCTCAGCGTCTTGAACTTTATCTTCAGGAGTGAGATAAAAAGGATCTAAAATAACGCCATTTTCTGAACGTTTCACACGACGTACTTCTTCAGCTTGTGCTTGAATCGACATATTTTTATGGATGACACCCAAGCCTCCTTGACGCGCCATCGCAATCGCCATATCTGATTCTGTAACTGTATCCATACTTGCACTTAAAATCGGCACATTCAAACGTAGTTTAGGTGCTAATTCTACAGACAAATCAACATCATTCGGCAATACCTCACTTGATGCTGGCACTAATAGCACATCATCAAATGTTAATCCTTCACGACTAAATTTTGTTTCCCATGATGACATTAACAAAGACCTCCTAAGTTCTCGTAATTGTATTTTTAATAATGTATCACGAAAGTCAAGGACTTTCAAATAAATATTTTCTCATTAATCCAAAGATGAAAATATTTTGATGCATTTTAGTATTCAACATTTTTTCAATTATCTTTAGTTTCCAATTTTCAATTACATAAATTTTCATGAAAATATACAAAAACTACGCATTTCAGTTCAATTGAAATACGTAGCTTTGCATTATAAAAATTAGAATACTCCACCTTTGACATCATAATGCTGTTTAAATACAATTCTTGCTAAGAATGTAATAACAGCAATAATCATATATGTTGTCGGAGCCAGTATCGGATTTAATTCTCTTGGAATCAATGCTCCAGATGTACTCACAATTAAAAACCATACTACCATGGATCCAATCGAAGATAGAAAATATTTCGGATAGCCTTTTTTGCCTTTTGGTGCGTCAGGATCAGGCATATTTTTCGCTGTAATTAACATTGCTAATCCTGCTGCTAAATAGTTAAGAATCGTCGTGACAACGCCAAAGAACTGTCCGCCTTCAACATCAGCATTGGCCATTGAAAATCCGGTTAAAAATGTAAAGATTGATCCAAGTAATAGTGCTCCATCCACATAGATTTGCCAATCTGGAGAGACGGCTTCCTCTTCAGATTGTGGCTTTAATTCTTGGTCAATGATATTTTGTGCTACTTCAGTGGGTGTACCATAGATATGGCGTGCTGTCTGGCCGGATTCTTGCCCAGTTAAAAGTGTTTGCACCATTTCATCATATGCTAATTGGCGCACTTCATAATCCAATTCATCCACTAATCGACGGTCTAGAGTGACCATAAATTGTTGATTCTTTGCCGTTAAGCGGTCAAAATCAGATTGTAATATTCCAGCTATTGGACTTTTTTCTTCAATATATTCTGGAGATTCTTGAACTTCTTCTAAACGTTCTTCAGTCGCTTCCATCTGTTCCACTTGATCTTGACTAGAAACATTTTCTTCTTCCTGTGATTCATTTGGACGGATCACAATTTCTTTGTCTGAAGTGTATTCTGTTGAATCGTCTAAATTTTTAGTTGTTTCCGAATCTACTTTTTTATTTTGATCTGTCATATTTTTCCTCCTCTAGACATTAAATCTAAAGAGCATAATATCGCCATCTTGAACAATATAGTCTTTACCTTCAGAACGATATTTCCCTGCTTCTTTGGCTTTAGTTAAACTACCTGCGGCCATTAAATCATCATAATGAACTGTTTCTGCACGAATAAATCCGCGTTCGAAATCTGTATGAATGATACCAGCAGCTTGAGGTGCTGTCATACCTTTTTTAAATGTCCAAGCACGGACCTCTTTTTCACCTGCGGTAAAATATGTACCTAAACCTAATAAAGAATAAGATTTTTTGATTAATTTATCCAATCCTGATTCTTCTATTCCAAAGTCATCTAAAAAGGCCTGCTTCTCATCATCATCGAGAACCGCAATTTCTTCTTCGAGACTCGCACACACTGGCACTACTTCAGCTCCTTGTTCAGACGCTAAAGCTTCAACCTTTGCTAAGTATGGATTTTCAGAAGGATCCATCACATCATCTTCACTAATATTTGCTACATAAAACATATCTTTTCTCGTCAATAAGAAAAGTGCGCGAACATAAGGCTCTTGCTCTTTTGTGAATTCCACTTGGTTAGCCATTTTATTCGATTCAAGTGCTTCTTTTAATTTTTCTAAAACTTCTAATTCAGCAACAGCTTCTGGTTCTTTCGTTCTAGCTTGTCTATATACACGGTCATAGCGTTTATCGACTGTTTCAAGATCAGCGAGAATTAATTCTAAATTAATCGTTTCAATATCTTCAATTGGATCAACCTTACCTGATACATGAGTAATATTATCATCATCGAAGCATCTAACGACATGACAAATCGCATCAACTTGACGAATATTCGCTAAGAATTTATTTCCTAATCCTTCACCTTTACTGGCTCCTTTTACTATTCCCGCAATATCGGTGAATTCAAAGGTTGTTGGAATTTCTTTTTGTGGTTTTACCACTTCAGTTATTTTTTTTAATCGTTCATCAGGGACTTCAACAACTCCAACATTGGGATCAATAGTAGCAAATGGATAATTTGCGGCTTCTACTCCTGCTTTTGTGATGGCATTAAATAAAGTCGATTTACCAACATTAGGTAAACCAACAATTCCTGCTGTAAGGGACATAATTCACTCTCTTTCTATTTATTACATTAATCTTGATGTTTTTTAATAATTTTTTTCATTTTTTTCTCGAAATCTCTGCGTGTCATGGTGACGATATGATCACATTGTTGACATTGGATACGAATATCCATGCCCATCCGAATGATTTGCCATTCATTGGCACCACAAGCGTGGGGTTTTTTCATTTCAACTAAATCAAATTTATCGTATGTTTTAATTGTCATATTATCCTCCAAGATTATAATTGAATATTTAATAAATCTAAAATACGAATCAAATCAGATTCAGACATAAATTCTATTTCAATCTTTCCACGTTTACCACGCTGATTAATCGTTGCTGTTGTTCCAAAATACTCTTCCATTTGGTTTTCAACTTGGCGAATATAAGGTGGTTTTTGTGTTTTACGTGTCGGTTCTGCATTTTTTTCTGATGGTTCATTTTTCTGATTCATTTCTTGAACCATTTCTTCTAATTGACGTACAGTTAATTGACCTTTGACAACTTGTTCAGCTAATTGCTTTTGTTGTTCTTTGTCTTTTAATCCAAGAATAGTACGGGCTTGACCCATTGATAATTCTTCTTGATTGACCATTGCTTTGATTTCATCCGGTAATTGCAATAATCTTAAGTAGTTTGCAATATAAGGACGACTTTTTCCGATTCTCTCTGCCACTTCAGCTTGTGTTAAATCAAGTTTTTCCATTAATATTTGATAAGCTTCCGCTTCTTCAAGTGGACTTAAATCTTCTCGCTGTAAATTTTCAACGACAGCAATTTCAATCATTTGTTCTTCATCTAGTTGTCGTACAATCGCTGGTATCGTCGTTTTACCTGCCATACGACTCGCACGAACCCGTCGTTCCCCCGCGATCAATTCATAGCCTTTGATTGTTGACTGTCTTAATATTACTGGTTGAAACACACCTGATTGTTTTATCGAATCTGACAGTTCCTTGAGGGCCTTTTCGTCAAATTGTTTTCTGGGTTGATAGGGATTCGGTCGGATCTCATCTAATGATATTTCTTCGACAATTTCGTTTTCACTAGGTGACTCTTCATAATTGGAAAAAAGTGCCTCCATGCCTCTTCCCAAGCCACCTCTTTTTTTGGGAGGATTATTCTTCGTCACGTGTAATCACTTCCTTTGCCAACTCGATATATTTTTGAGCACCACGCGATTTTTTGTCATAATCAATAATAGAAAGCCCATATGACGGAGCCTCTGACAAGCGTATATTTCTAGGGATCATTGTGTCATATACCTTTTCTTGAAAGTATTTTTTTACTTCTTCTACTACTTCAAATCCCAAATTCGTTCTAGCATCTAACATCGTTATTAGAACACCTTCAATCCGAAAATTCCGATTAAAATTCCGCTGTACTAAACGGATCGTATTCAATAATTGTGTTAAGCCTTCTAGAGCATAATATTCTGCTTGTACTGGTATTAAAATAGTATCACTTGCGGTAAAAGCATTAATTGATAGTTGACCTAAACTTGGTGGACAATCAATAAGAATATAATCGTATTGATCTCGGATTGTTGCGAGTGCTTCTTTTAATTTTGTTTCCCGATGTTTAACATTCACTAATTCCAATTCAGCTGCAGCTAATTGGATATTCGAAGGAACAATATCTAAATTTTCTCTAGTCGTTGGTAATATAGCATCACTGATCGGCTCCTCGTTAATCAACACATCATATAAACTTATGTCGACATCACCACGAGCTGTTCCCAGTCCACTTGTAGCATTTCCTTGAGAATCTGAATCGACAATAAGTGTCTTTTTTCCGAGATAAGCTAAAGCTGCTCCTAGATTAACCGTTGTTGTTGTTTTTCCTACGCCACCTTTTTGATTTCCGACTGCAATAATTTTGCCCATTGTTCGTTCTCCTCCTACCCTACTTTAACGGCTGCTTTGTTGGCTTACCTGCTTTACGTGGATATTTATTTGGCGTATCTAAAGTTTTTTTAATAATAATAACAGATCTTTCACCTTCATTCTGAGGCAATTCTTCTGTATGAATATTATCTAATTTACCACCTAATATTTTAATTGCACCTTGAGCATTTTTTACTTCTTCTTCCGCTTTTGCTCCTTTTAGAGCAACAAATGAGCCACCTTTTTTTACGAATGGCATACAATACTCACAAAGAACATTCATATTTGCGACAGCTCTAGCAGTAGCTATATCAAATTGACCTCGATATTCTTTATCTTGCCCTAGATCTTCGGCGCGCCCATGTATAAGGCTCACTTGATTGGCCAAATTTAATTCCTCAATTAAAATTTCTAAAAAATTTATTCGTTTTTTTAATGAATCTACAATCGTTACCTGCATTGTAGGATTGGCTATTAACATCGGTAAACTCGGAAATCCTGCCCCTGCACCGATATCAATCAATCGTTTGTCATTCATATCTAAATCATCGACCCATAATGGCATCATTGAGTCAAAAAAATGTTTCAAATAAACTTCTTCTGGGTCAGTAATAGCTGTTAAGTTTACTTTTTTATTCCATTCAATAAGCAATTGATAATATATATTGTATTGTTCAATCTGATTTTCATTTAGATAAATTTGTTTATCATGCAATGCTTGAATAAATTCTTCGATCGTCATGTACTGGCCTCCTTTTTGTGAAACAAATGTTTCACACTCTCTATACTTTAACTTAAATCATGATAACATTCAATCTTGACCTCAGTAAAATTAGGACGTTCTTAAGTAAAATAATCTGATAAAATAAACAATACAAGACATTATTTTTAGCGTTTGATACACTAAGGATATTAGAAAATAGGAGGTCACCCATGAAAATTATTTCTTGGAATATTGATTCTTTAAATGCTGCCTTAACGAGTGATTCCGCTCGAGCAGAACTGTCCCGTAAGGTCCTCGACACCATCGATGACTATGATCCTGATGTCATTGCAATACAAGAAACTAAATTATCCCGTACTGGCCCTACAAAAAAACATCTCTCTATCTTAGAAGAAAGAGTTCCTCATTATAAAATTCACTGGAATAGTTCACAGGAACCTGCAAGAAAAAGTTATGCCGGTACCATGTTTTTAGTTCGAGAAACTTTTAATCCAGAAGTTCATAAGGTAGCAATTGATGCTCCGGATACTATGGATGCCGAAGGTCGTATCATGACATTAGAATTTGAAGATTTTTATCTTACACAAGTTTATACACCGAATGCCGGCAGAGATTTAAATCGTCTACCACTCCGACAAGAATGGGATATTAAATATGCTGATTATTTAGAGCACTTAGACAAAGATAAACCAGTGATAGCAATGGGTGATTTTAATGTCGCTCATCATGAAATTGACCTTGCAAATCCTAATAATAATCGTCAATCAGCTGGTTTCACATTGGAGGAGCGCGAAGGATTCACAAATTTATTGGCACGTGGTTTTGTCGATACATTCCGTCATCTTCACGGATCTGTTGAAGGACAATATACTTGGTGGAGTCAATTAGCAAAAACAAGTAAGATTAACAATTCTGGCTGGAGAATTGATTATTTTATTGTCAGTGACCGGATCAAAGACCGTGTTAAAAAATCTGAAATGATTGATTCTGGCCCAAGACAAGATCATACACCGATTCTTTTAGAGATTGATTTATAAAATAACAAACTAAAGCATCGACAAGCTTATTAGCAAGTCGATGCTTTTTAATTCATATGCTATGACTTATTTTTTATCATCTCTCGTATAATAAGTGGAAAGTAATCAGATACTTCTGTTGGTAAAGTAACATATTGTGTCTTTGCCAACTGATCTGCAGTATAAGAATGAATATATACAGCAGACAAAATGGCTTCAAGAAACTCTGTCTCTGAAAATTGACCAATAAAACTTGCTATAATCCCTGTCAAAGTGTCCCCCATTCCACCAACTGCTTGACTAGGATTACCTGTGGTATTTTGATATCGTTGATCTTTCGTAATCACATAACTAGGTGCTCCTTTTGCAATGATATATGCCTGATGTATTTTAGCAAAATGAATCCATTCTTCATCATGTTTGATTTCATCCATCGGCTTTTTCATAATACGCTCCCATTCACCTGCATGGGGTGTCATCACTAATTTAGCTGATGTTAAACCTCGCCACTTTGCTTGGTTTAAACTGTATAAAGTAAGGGCATCTGCATCCATAATAATGGTTTGGTGTGACTGAGCTTTCTTTAGAACCATGTCAATCAATTGTTCAGCACGTTTATCCGTACCCAAACCTGGTCCGATGACAATCGTATCAGTCTTTTCAATAGTTTGAATTACTGATTGTGTCTGATTAAAATCGAGATACATTGCTTCTGGTACATGGACTAGTAATGGCATATGATTCTCTGGGGCAGTTGCTACAGTAGTCAATCCTGCACCACTCTTCACGGCACTAAGCGCTGCCATGATAATAGCCCCTCCTTTATTTTCATTACCTCCAATCAACAAACAATGGCCCATTTTATTTTTATACGTTGTTTTTTCTCGTACAGGTAACCAATTTACGACATCGTCATAATTAATATATTCCATCATCATCATTCCCTTGATTTATTACGCACTTAATTGAAAACATTTTCAATTAAATTTTTTTCTGATACACTCATTATAAAGACTTTAAGGAGGAATTGCATGATTACTGAAACGCATTATTTATATCCTGATCGCCAAGATGTCTCTCTGACAACTTATTTATTAACACCATCAGAAGAAATTGGCCAAAAAAAAGAAAGGCCGCTTGTCTTAATCTGTCCTGGTGGTGGCTATTTATATTGTTCTGATCGTGAAGCTGAACCAATGGCTCATAATTTCAATGCAATGGGATATCATGCTGCGGTACTGAGATATTCCACTCACTTTGAAGAGCGGAAGAAAGTCAATTTAAAACGTCCATTAGAACCCGATGCAGACAAATTATTTCCAGCTCCGATGATAGAGATTGCCAAAGCATTTGAATTGCTCCATAGTTATTCAAATGAATGGAATATAGATACTCAAAATATTGGATTATGCGGATTTTCAGCAGGTGGTCATAATGCATGTATGTATGCTACGCATTGGCATGAACCAATCATCCAACAAGCTACGCAATTAAAAGGAGATGCTCTAAAACCTTCTTTCTTAATTAGTGCCTATGGATTACTCGATATAGAACATGCTATGAAAGAAGCATATCGAAGTGGTGATGAAGAAAAAATTAAACTCACGAACAATCTCTTAACAGTTACATTAGGAACAGCGACTGTGTCAGATGATGATCTTAAAAATCTTTCACCTATTTATGCAGTTGATTCAAAAACTCCTCCAAGCTTTATATGGACAACAAGCGACGACGCAGTAGTGGACGCACAAGATAGTATCGCATTTGCCTTAGCTTTAGCGCATCATAAAATTCCTTATGAAATGCATGTTTATGAATCAGGCATACATGGTTTATCTGCAGCGAACTATGCTAGCGCTAATAGAAAAAATCAAATTCACTGGCAAGCCCACCAATGGGTACATGAAGTAGAACGTTGGTTAGCTAATCAACTACCGATGGAAGACTTACTGCTCGATGAATAATCTTTTAGTTTAGAATAAAAAAACGTCATCCAAATCTTAAATGATGGATGACGTTTATTTATTGTAGTTTATAAAATAAATGTTTTAATCTGCTGCTATGTCTGTGATTTTTTCTTTCGCAACCATACGCTAATTGGCTTAATAATCGAAACAATGATGAATATAAAAATAAAACTCATCGTAATTGCTGCACCAGGCGGTGTATCGAAATAATATGAACTGGTAATTCCTGTAAAAATACCAATTAAATTAATGATAATACCGATCACGATTGCTTGAGTAAAACTTCGTGATAATTTTATGGCGGTTGCTGATGGAATAACAATCAGTGCAGAAATTAATAATGCACCGACAATCGGCATCATAATACTGATCGCCACCCCCGTAATAACTGAAAAAACAATCGACATAAAACGTACAGGCAATCCAACAGTATGTGCAGTCGCCTCATCAAAACTCAAGACATACAATGGGCGTTTAAAGACTGCGTAAAGAATCAAAATTAAGATCGCTAATGCCCAGAGTAATTTCACTTCCTCAGGGGAAATTAAAATAATCGAACCAAATAAATATTGATCCAATCGGAAATTCGCTTGATTAGAACTAAAACTAATTAAAATTAAAGCTAAAGCCATCCCACCAGACATCATGATTGCCACAGATAATTCAGAAAAATTTTCGAATGAAATGCGTAAATATTCAATCATCATGGATGCGATAATTACCACAATGAGTGTCGTGATGGTGGGGTCCCATTGTAATAAAATCCCCAATGCTACACCTGTTAATGATATGTGTGACAATGTATCAGATAAAAGTGACTGTCTTCTTAAAATTAATAACAGCCCTAAAATTGGTGTAATCAAGGACATGGCGATGCCCGCTATGAATGCGCGTTGGATGAAGTCATACTGAAGCATCTCCATGGAACCCCCTCCTCTCTCACTAAACGCACTTCTCTGTCATAATAGCCTTCAATTTCTTGATCAACATGAGTTACCATCAAGATGGACTTCCCGTGTTGTTTACAACTATGTCTGAGAAGTCGATAAAATGATTGACGTGATTCTACATCCATTCCATTTGTTGGCTCATCTAATATAAATACATCTGGATCCATGGCAAAAACACGCGCAATACTTACGCGTTGTTTTTGTCCGCCCGATAATTCACCAATTAATTTATCTTGATGTTGCAACATATTCACAGACCGCAAAGCCCGTTCAACATGTTCCATATCTCTGTCATCTAATCTGCTAAACCAACGGCCTTTAGGATATCTACCAGATTCTACAAAACGTTTGACAGTGCTGGGAAAACCAGCATTAAAAGCAGTGATGTTTTGCGGGACATAGCCAATTGATAGAGGCTCGCCATTGACATTTGTTTCACTAATTTCAACGGTACCAGTTGCTGGTTTCAACAATCCCAAAATGTTTTTTAGAAAAGTTGACTTCGCTGCGCCATTTTCTCCCGTTAAAATGACAAATTCTTTTGGTTTCAATTCAAAATTAACTGAATTTAACACTCTCTCATTGTCATAAAAAAATGATAAATCACGCACTTTTATTAAATCCAATATTTCCCCTCCTGTCTTATAAGCCTATTTATTTTAGCAGATATTTTCTAAAAAGTAATCATTATTGATTTTGTTTTAATTGTTCTAAATTCGCACGCATCACAGAAAAGTAATCTTCACCATTTTCTAATGCATCTTTTGGCATGACTTCTAATGTGCTCAATGTTAATAATTCCGCATCATTAGCTTGAGCAACTGTTTGAGCAATTGCATTATCGCTTAATGCATCAACATAGATCACTTTAACATCATTTTCTTTAACAAAATCTTGCATTTTAGCCAGTGCATCTGCTCCAGGCTCTTGTGTTGTTGATAATCCTGCAATCGCCACTTGTTCTAAATCATATGCATTTGCTAAATATCCAAAGGCAGCATGTTGCACTACAATCGTACGATTATCTAAGTCTTTTAACCCTTCTTTATACTCTGCATCTAATTTATTCAATTCATCGATTAATGCTTGAGTATTTTCTGTATAAATCGCTTCATTGTCTGGATCTGCTTCAATAAATGCGTCTCGAATATTCTCTGCTTGTTTTGCATATACTTTTGGATCTAACCAAGTGTGCGGATCATATTCGTGTGTATGGGCATGTCCATGGTCGTGATCATGGCCTTCTTCATGCTCATGATCGTGTGCGCCTTCTTCTTCGTGATCATGTTCATGATCATGATCATGAGCGTGGTCGTCTTCATGCTCATGATTGTGTTCATGTTCTTCTTCGTGAGCGTGGTCGTGATCATGGGCATGACCATCACCTGCTAACAATTCAATACCTTCAGTTGATTCTAAAACTTTTGTTTGTTCTGTATCGATTAAATTTAATAAATCTTGAACAAAAAATTCCATTTCATCATCTTGATAAATAAATAGATCGGCTTCTTGAACTTCTCCAGAATCTTTTGCACTCACTTCATAAGAATGAGCGTCTTCTCCACCATCTAAAAGCATTGATACATCTGCAGCATCACCTGCGATTTCTTTGGCTAAGAAGTACACTGGGTAAAAGGTTGTTTTGACTTTCAATGGTTCAGCAGCATTTACTGTCACCGTTGACCCCATTCCTCCAAAAATAAGCAATATTGTAACAAAAAATAGACTAATCTTCTTCATAATTTCCTCCTTATAAATAGTAACAGCTACTATTTGAGATGATAATAGATACATTTTAATTTGTCAAGTCTTTTTTAAAAAAACAAAAATCGAACATCCCAATCGAATGTTCGATAAAAAATCACTGATAAAATTATGTTCATCATGCTAATTACTATCATTAGCATATTGAACCATTTTACTCTATTTATTATTTTTCTTGAAAAATTGACTTGTCCACTCTTCTAAAATATTCTGATTTTCTGAATCTGAAAGTAAATCAGAAAAATAAGTTAATTGATCTTTAAAATTTAGATTCATCGCCTTTTGAATTTCAACAAGGGGAAGGTCACGTCCTTGAATTTCAGCTTGTGTTATTACTTTTAATACTTCGATATAACTATAAGCTAAAGTCATCGTTAACACACCCGCTGTTGAACCACTAATGATGCCTCCAGCAACAGTTCCTAGGCCTGGTATCAATTTAAAAACTTGACCAACAATATATTTTCCAGCTGCTGTCGCGCCTCCAGTTCCACCTATACCTGCGATAATACTCACAATTTGAGATTTATCTAGGGAAAGGCCAAAGATAGAAGTAATGTGCGCTAACATTCCTATCTGCATCGGAATAAGTACCGCAGAATCAGCTACAGGAATAGGTGTAAAGCCAACTCCAAAAGCACCAGTAATGTATTTTTTCGCCCAACTTCTAGCATCTTTTACTTTACGTTCAAGGTCTATCTGTTGGGCATTAATAAAAGCCCGCTGAACCGAATTTGGGATAGTTTCTAATGTCAAATCAACCAATTCTTGTAATCCATGACTTGATATATATTGCTGATCTTGAATCAGGTATGGCTTCGCTAAAACTGGGACAATTCCTTGAACTGGCAATTGTTGCTTCTCTAGATATTCTACAAATTCATTATCTTCTTGACCTAAATATTGCGTCAATACCAAAATCACTGGAATATGTTCCGCAAGTGCCTCAATCAATTCAATTTCAAACGGCTCGATTCGTGACATATTACTATTAATACAGTAATAGGCAAGATCAATTTGTTCTCTTGAACCTTTTGCTTTTTGTTCTTTGATTAAATTATTTAAACTTTGTAATACTTCTATTTGTGCTTCGGGGGTTAATTCTAATCCTTTAGTATCATATAAAGTTAAAGGCATCCCGGGTTTGTTGATTTTTTCAATCGACTGAGTTATTGGTTTACCTACACCTGTCTCAGCAATTTTTTCGCGAAAAAGTGCATTGATTAAAGTACTTTTTCCGGAACCTGTCTTACCTGCGACAATAATATTTACAGGCTCCATTTGTTCAATATTTTTTTCTGTCTGAGATAAAAGTTCATCAGCATATTCGCGATTAACTTTTTTATTTTTGAAACGATCCAACCACTTCACAACATCATTCCTCTCTAATAACAGTCATTAGTCTCGTCGACGTGATATTAAAATAAATCGTAATAATTGTAGTGCTGTACCTAGGGCTGCAGCTATATAAGTAAAAGCTGCGGCTCGTAAAACTTTCTTCGCTGGAGATATTTCATCTGCGGTTAAAATGGTTCCATCCAGTATTTGGAGTGCTCGATTACTTGCATTAAATTCTACTGGCAATGTAACTAATTGAAAGACAAGAACCATTCCAAAAGCTAAAATCCCCATATTAATTAATCCCGTATATCCTAAAATCAATCCAAATAAAATCAGTGGCATTGATAGACGAGAAGTGAAATTCACTATAGGCACTAGACCCGCTCTTAGACGCATAAAATGATAATCGGCAGCATCTTGTAAGGCATGCCCACATTCATGTGCTGCCACTGCTACTGCTGATATTGAAGTTCGGTCATACGTTGCATCTGATAAGCGCAATACTTTATTCGTTGGATCATAATGATCCGTTAAGAAGCCCGAAACATGTTCCACCCGAACATCTTGAATATTATTTGCTTGCAATATAATTTCAGCTGCTTGTTTACCAGTAATATTTCGTTTACTTTGCAATTGACTATATTTATTAAATGTTGAGCGAACCCAATGCTGGGCAATCATTGAAATCCCCATCGCAATGAGTATTAATATATAGGTACTGTCGTAAGCATAATACATCTCATTTCCTCTTTTCTATTAGTTGCTCGATAATATTATAACAAATATTAGCTGTGACACCTATTATCACACCTTATTCAATTTAACAACACCAACTTAGGACGGATATTTAACAATGCCTCATCAATAAAATATCCGATACAAAGCCTTTTGGCAATTGTATCGGATTATTTTACTAATATAAAAGCATCGCATCATTGGTTACTGATTCACCAGAAACTTGTTTGAATAGGTTGACTAATTTATCGACGGTTAATTGTTTCTTTTCTTGACCTGAAACATCGACAACAATTTTCCCTTGATGCAACATGATCAGGCGATTTCCTAATTCTAGTGCATCTTGCATATTATGAGTGATCATCAATGCAGTCAATTCTTGTTCTTTGATGATTTTGTCCGTTAATTCCAAGACCATTTCACTTGTTTTCGGGTCCAGAGCGGCTGTATGTTCATCCAACAATAATAGCTGTGGTTTACGCAAAGTAGCCATTAGCAATGTCAACGCTTGTCTTTGTCCACCTGATAAAAATTGCACTTCTGCACTAAGACGATCTTCTAATCCTAAGTCTAATTTTTTTAGCTCTTCTCGCATCGCTTCCCGATCAGAATCTTTGACGCCTTTTCTTAGACCGCGTGATAGTCCGCGACGATTTGCTAACGCCATATTTTCTTCAATGGACAAACGCGAAGCTGTTCCCATTCGTGTATCTTGGAAAACATAAGAAACTAATTTAGCTCGTTTATTTGTTGGTAATTTAGTCACATCTAGCTGATCAATTTCTATTGTACCTGCATCAGGAATCAATGCACCAGAAATGTTATTCATTAATGTCGATTTCCCTGCTCCATTACCACCAATGACTGTTACAAAATCACCATCATAGAGAGTCAAATCGATTCCTTTTAATACATGATTTTCATTAACCGTTCCTTTTTCAAAATATTTATGGATACCTTTGAGTTGTAAACGTATCGGACGATCTGTTTGTTTCATTATACTTTTCCTCCTCTAGTTAACGACTGACGACCATTATGTTCTGCTACACCTTTTTGGATTTCCGGTAAAAATAGAACAAATCCTAATAAGATTGATGAGAATAATCGTAAATCAGTCGGTTGAATATCCACAAATGGTTGGTTAAGAATGGTATCAATAATTAATCGATAGATGAAACTACCTAAAACAATGGTAACAAGTCTTTCACCAATTGAACGATTTGGTATAATCACTTCAACAATTACAATGGCTGCCAAACCAATAACGATGGTCCCGATTCCCATACTAATGTCCGCAAAGCCGTCTTTTTGAGCAACCATCGCTCCAGACAATGCAATCAGACCATTACTTAACATATAACCGATTGTTTTCATTGCATTGGTATTGATCCCATTCGCTTGACTCATGCGAGGATTATCTCCTGTTGCACGTAATGCTAGTCCAGTTTCTGTATGTAAAAATAATACTAATAATGTAATAACAACGATTAAAATTAATAGAGCAACTAAAGTAACACTCATATTTTTAGAAATACCTAAAGCAGATTCGAAATACGAATAGATTGTTTCTTGTCCCAAAAGTGCAATATTAGGACGACCATTCATCACATGCAAGTTAATTGAATAAAGACCCGTTTGCATTAAAATACCTGTTATAAGTGGTGGAATTTTGAGTTTAGTATGAACCCAGCCAGCTACTGATCCAGCCAACACACCACCAAAAAATGCCGCTAATGTGGCTAGCCATGGATTGACAGCATTAGAAATCAAAATGGCTCCAATCGCTCCTCCTAATGGGAAAACTCCTTCGGCTGACATATCTGTAATATTTAATAGTCTGAATGTAATGTAAATACCTATCGCCATCACTGCCCAGACAGTTCCCTGCGTGAAGCTCGACGCTATGACTTCTAACATTTATAATCCTTCTTTCTCAAAATTCTTCTAACAATTTATTTAAATGATTTATTTAATAGTAGCTGGATCGATACCAATCGCTTCAGCAAATTCTTCATTGACTACAATTTCATAATCTTTCCCTAATTCAACAGGCATCTCCGCAGGTGATAAACCCTCATCGAGCATGCGAATAACCATCTCTGCTGTTTGTGCACCGGAATTATAGTAAGAATTAGAAATTGTTGCTAGGCCATTTTGTCTAACGACTTCATCAGATGATCCGATTGTAGGCACATTATGTTCTTTTGCGATATCCCCTACCAGAGAAATGGCACTGTCGATTGTATTATCTGTGACCATAAACATTGCATCCACATCTTGAATTATGGAATTTAATGTTTGAGCAATATCATTCGTTGATACGACGGTTGCTTCTGTTGTTTCGATTCCTTTATCTTCTAATAAACGTACTGCTTCTTCAGCTTGGATTTGTGAATTTACTTCACTCGAATTATAGATTAAACCGACCTTTTTTGCTTCAGGGAAGTTACGAATAAGCAAATCAACCTGCTCTTCCAAAGGTTGTCTATCACTAGTACCTGTGACATTTCGTCCTGGTTTTTCTAATGAATCGACTAGACCGGCTGAAACTGGATCGGTGACGGCTGCGATAAATATAGGTTTTTCCTGTTCTATACTCGCTAATGAAATTGCAGCAGGTGTTGCAATAGCATATAAAATATCATTATCACGCGCAAGTTTTTCACTGATAGATTGCAAGGTTGTTTGATTTCCTGAGGCATTTTGAATGTCTAATTCAATGCGATCATGATATTCAGACTCTTCCAAACGATCAACGAATCCTTCTCGAGCAGCATCTAAGGCATTATGTTCGACATATTGAAGGATACCAATTTTGATAACATTATCTTCAGCATAAACAGCTTGAGAACCAAGCACACTAGACAATAATACTCCAAATACTATAAATTTCATCATCCATCGTTTAAACATAATTCTCTTCTCCTTTTAATTTGCTGATGGAACTTCGATTAATTCAGGATCAATTCCTAATTTCTCAGCATTTTTTTCATTTATTACTAATTCTAAATCTCTTGGTTTTTCTAAAGACATTTCACTAACTTCTAGATTTTCATCAATCATACGAACAAGCATTTCTGCTGTTTGTTCTCCTAATTTATAATAATCTAAGCCATATGTAATGAGACCATTTTCCAATACCATGTCTTTTGAACCACCCACAAGAGGTACATTTGCTTCTGTTGCGAGATCCCCTACTAAAGACATCGCACTAGCAACTGTATTATCGGTAACAATAAAGATTACATCGACTTCTTCGACTAAATTCCCCATTACTTGAGAAATATCATTCGTTGAAGTGATTGTTGCTTCACTCACTTCATAGCCTTCTGTTTCTAGAACTTCATGCGCTATTCCAGCTTCACTCACTGCATTCGCTTCCCCGGAATTATAAAGAATTCCTACTTTTTTGGCTTCTGGAGCTACTTCACTAATTAAAGAAACTTGTTGTGGAATAGGACCGGCATCCATTGTTCCAGTTAAGTTACCTGTGACATTTGTCTCAGTATTTTCAACTGATTTTACTAATCCTGCAGAAACTGGATCTGAAACTGACGAAATGAAAATTGGTTTCTCTTTTTCTACATTCGCAACAGCTTGTGCTGCAGGTGTTGCAATTGCGAAAATATAGTCACTGTTATTTGTGACGTTTTCACTCATGGTTTGTAGATTTGCGGTGTCACCGGATGCATTCAAATAATTAATCTTCAAATTTTCACCCTCAATATAACCGGCATCTTTCAATCCATTAAGGAAACCTTGATAATTCTGATTCAACGACTCATGTTCTACATATTGTAATACTCCTATTTCAATTGGTTCTTGGGCTTGTGCACTCATCATAGGGCTTAATAATCCCATCACACTTGTTGTTGCAAATGCTGTTGCTATTCCTTTAACGACTAATTTCTTTAAATACTGATACATTGCAATTCCCCCTTAATTTTTTTAACGAAAAAATCCCTACTAGACGATAATCATCTAGTAGGGATTTAAACAGGTTACTATTCCACAAAGAATAGACAAGTTTATACATGCCACACTAGATATCCTATTGATGATCTATGTGGGCATCTTAATATACAGCTCCTCATAGATACAAAACGTTGACGTTTGTATCTAATCGGTAGATACAAACGCTATCTGAAGTAGCTGTAAAAATAAGCATTTAATTGTAATAAACTTGTCGCCATTGGGTATTCTCCTCTTTGTTTTTTTCGTTAAACATAATATAAGTGATTTCTATGAGTATGTCAAGAGGTTTTTTTAACTTTATTAATTTTTTCTCATTTAAACCTCTTAATTATATTAATTTTCTCATTAGAAACACTAATCATTAATTGTTTATTGGTATAAATCTGTTGATAAATAACGTTCCCCATTATCTGCAGCCGTTGTCACGACCGTTTTACCTGGTCCTAAATCTTTTGCTACTTGAAGTGCTGCCTGGATATTCGCTCCCGAGGAGGCTCCCAATAATAATCCTTTCTTAGCTAATTCACGTGTTTTTTCATACGCTTGCTCATTTGAAATAATTAATATCTCATCATATGCATCACGATTCAAAATTTTAGGTATGAATCCCGCACCCATACCTGCTATTTTATTTTTTCCTGGTTTTTTCTTTCCTGAAATAACTGCTGAATTTTCAGATTCTACTAAAAAAACTTTTACATTCTCATCTTGTTCCTTTAAATATTTTCCTACGCCAGAAATGGTTCCAGAGGTGCCGACACCGGCTACAAATGCATCCGGTACAAAGCCTAAATCTTCAACGATTTCTGGTCCAGTTGTCGCATAATGCACCGCAGGATTATCGAAATTATCATGTTGTATTAATGAAAGATAAGAATCATTTTCCTCTAACATTTCAAATGATTTATTTCGCGCACCGATCGTACCTTCTGATGCTGGTGATTCGACCACTTCTCCACCATATGCTCGTACCAATTGTTTTCTTTCCTCTGACGCATCTTCCGGCATAACAATGATGACACGATATCCCTTCCAAGCCCCAATCATTGCAATACCGATTCCCGTATTGCCTGATGTTGCTTCAACGAGCGTCATACCAGGCTTTAAATTGCCTCTTGCTTCCGCTGCTTCAATCATATTTAGTGCGATTCGATCTTTAACTGAACCACCGATATTAAACATTTCTAACTTCACAAAAATATCAGCTAAAGTTTCTGGATCTTCATTAGGAAGTTTATAAAGAGGAGTATTACCAATGAGTTCTTTGAGATTATTTATGATAGTCATTTTTATTCTCCTTTATTTTCTATATTTGCTTCATATTAACAAAACATCACTATATTATCAGTCAAAACAACTTATAAGCGTCTATGGATAGAAAAAAGCCGTTCTAAATATTTAGAACGGCGTAATTAAAAGAACTACATAAAACTCACATTATCCAATTAATGCATTTAATCCAGACACAATAATCATTGTATAAATTAGATTATTTATCACTTTTCCAGGTAATTTTTCAGCGATATTCCCACCGAATTGTTTACCAAGAAACATTCCTACAAATCCAAATAATAAAAATGGGATGAATTTTGCATGCATTAAACCTGTCGCAAAACGTGTCAGATTATTAGCTAATGATGAACAAGTAAATTGAAAATTCAAACTTCCCATATATTCTTCTCTAGAATCTGATGTTCCTAAATAATAAAGAGACATCAAAGGTCCACCGATACTAAATAATCCTCCAGAGATTCCAGAAATAACCCCACAAATAATCGCATTAGCGACGGTTGGTTTAATTTTTACTCGACCTTGGAGTAATAAATAATAAAGCCCTAAAATTATTAAAAAGGCTCCAAATAAACGCTTTAGTACGGTCAAATCAATTGAACCAAGTAAATTAATAACTGTAATAGAAGTGAGAACATAAGAAAGAATAGGAAGCCATACTTTCTTGAAATTAACATGCTCCCGGTATTGTAAGAACACCAATACATTTAATGGAAAAGCGATCATGATCGAAAGTGTTCCTGAATCAACAATTCCTAAAAAATGCGGAACAAACAGCATTAATATAATCGCAAAACCAAAGCCGGCTGTTGCTTGAACAAAGCCACCTAAAAGTGTACCAATAAAGACTGCAATATATTGAATCAAAAAATGACACCTCTTTTATAAATAATAATAACGAATCTATTTAAATATTATGTACAAAAATTCTGCTTAATATTAAATGCAACATCTATAATTCAGATTTATTGTTTGTTTGATTGCCATCCTGATTCAAATCAATCGGATAATTCAATTCAACAGTCCCCGCATCATAACCTAGCGTCACCGCGACATCTTTGACACGTGCCAAGATTTCTCTAATTTCCCGTTGAATGCGAGTGGAAGATGACTCTTCTGCAGGTAAACCAACTGCACTAATATTCAAATAATTCGCCAGTAATAAGGCTCGAGATACATGATATCCCTGGGTGATGATAATTAGTTGATCTTGTCCATAAACATTTTTGGCTCGATATAAACTATCATATGTTGAATAGCCAGCATGATCCAAATATATTTGTTCAGAAGGTATTCCCCGTTCAATTAAATACTGTTTCATTACGGCCACTTCATTATAATTATCTTCACGATGATCTCCGCTCATTATAAATTTGCGATTTGGCTGTTTTTGATAGAGTTCATAGGCTGCATCTAAACGTAATTGTAATATTCTACTTGGCTTTTCATTATTAATAACTCCAGCTCCTAAGACTAATGCAGGAACTTCTGCATGAGGATCCTGTTGGCTAATTGTATCAATATTTTCCACTCGTGGTGCAGCTTGTAAAATTACATACAAATTTAAAAGAACAATCACTACTATAAAAGTTAACAGAATAGTAAATAAAATTTTTATTCCCATTGTTATCAATCGTCCCATAGTTTTCATGAGTGCCCCCTATACAATAACTATTAATGAAATCATAGCCTTCAATAAAAAAACCTACTGTTGGACACCTATTCGAAGTCTTCACAGTAGGAATCTAATCTTTATTCATAAATCTTGATATCGTCTTTATAATTCTCCCAATCATTCCCACGATTTGGGGCATCATCTAGTCCACGAGACGATACCTTGTCAAAGAGTATCTTAACTGTTTGGAAGAGTAATTTAAAGTCAAAAGCCAATGAATAATTTTTAATATAAAGCAAATCAAAATTTAATTTATTATTGAAATTTGTCGTATATTTCCCATAAACTTGTGCATAACCTGTTATTCCAGCTCGCACATGATGTCTCAAGCGATAATAAGGATTTTCTTCTTGAAATTGATCTACGAAAAAGGGACGTTCTGGTCGTGGGCCTACAAGAGACATATCTCCCTTTAAAACATTAAATAATTGTGGCAATTCATCAATACGTGTACTTCGAATAAATTTTCCTACTCGTGTGACTCTTGAATCATTTGAAGATGCTAATACAGGACCAGATTTTTCTTCTGCTGTCTGCGACATCGATCGAAACTTCAATATATTAAAGGGCTGATTATCATAGGTAATACGCTCTTGCTTATACAATGCCGATCCCGGTGAATCCATACGAATAGCAATAGCGGTTATGATCATAATTGGAGCAGTAATAATAATTAGTATTAACGAAATAACAATATCAATAAAGCGTTTCACAAAGGCTTCTTCATCTGGTATGCCAAAACTTGAAACCTCTATGATACTTTCATCTTCAAAATTCATAATATTGGGATTAACCATCATTAAATTTTCAAAATTTGTACTTAAAAATAATTTCTTATGATGACTCATTAAGTATTTATAAATACGAAGACGCTCAGGTTCTTCGATATGACCCGTTAAATAAACAATATCGACTTCATCACTTAATGTTCGAATATTATAATAATAATTTGCGAGCACGACATGTGTTACTTCATGGCGTCGATTTTTCATTGATTCAAAATTGCGAACCGCTTCTAATGCTGCTTCATTTTCACCGACAACCATTACTTTTTTGGTTCCTTTAGTACGCTGATAAAGCCAGAATACACTGGCATTAAAAATAAATAATAAAATGGTCCCAATAAAAAAATTCAGCAAGATCACTGAACGCGGGAAGCTTAACCAGTTACCTGCGTAAGTAAGTGCCATCATGTAGACACTTAACATCAGCTGCCCAAGAACTGTATTATATAATAAGTCTGTTAAATTTTTATTATAAAAGATATATGTTCCAAATAATAAATGGATGACTATATATCCAATAATTATCCATACAAAACTTTCTTCAAATGCATAAAAATTCCGAGAAGGAATGTTACCACCGAATTTTAGTAAAAAAGAAATATATATCCCTACAAGTGAGACGATAGAACCTAAAACGACTGCTCCAAAACGAAGCACATTATTCCATTCGGTTCGTTTATTCACTTTTCAACTTCCTTTCTCAAGTGCTATGAAATTGATTAAACACTTTTATAGCCTCATAGCTACAGCACTATGAGGCTCTCATTGTTTCGTTGATATGTAAACTTAACCTTATTATATTCTGGCTCTAATGTCAAATATTCTGTGAAGAATTTAATCATAAATAATGATTTTTTTGATCTTCAGAAGATCATTTTTTAATTATTTTACAAAATATATTTATCAAAATAAAAACATCTTTCACTTATTTTTCTTTCGATTCCAATGTTGGTAAATTCGCCACTGCAACAAGTGTTTCAGTGTAGAAAGCAAGCAAATCTGCTAGATTACTTAGATCGACAAATTCATCCGCTTGATGCGCTAACATTGGTTCATCTTCAAATCCCATTCCAAAAGCAACACAATTCGGAACAACTTTACTATAAGTAACGCCACCTTTTAATTCTGGCGTTTGGGAATGATTTGGATATTTTTCTTTGAATTTGCTTTGTAAAGTTTGCACACCTGGCGCATTGAAATCATAAAGTATCGCAGGTGTATCAAATACACGCGATAAATGATAAGCATCCCCTAATTTTTCTTGAAGTTGAGATGTAATTTCATCACTCGTTATTGTTTGTGGGAATCGACAATCTAATTCTAATGTCACTTGACCATCTTTAATCGAAATAGTTCCGAGATTAGATGTCAGAGGACCCATTTCAGGACTCTCAGATGCGATACCTAACCCTTTTCCATGATAATCAGAAAATAAAGCTACCATTTTCTCGGCAAAAGGATCTTGATAAATGTCTCTAACAAGAGTCAATGCACGCACGATAGCATTCTCCCCTAATTCTGGAGTCGAAGCATGCGTGGATTTTCCTCTGACAGTCATTTGAAGCCCTTCATTGAGCGGTGCCATTTCTATATCCCAGTCCTTGTCTTTTCGGTACCGCTGGATAATTGAATAATCGATAATTGGAACAGTGACTTTACATTGTGAAGGCACACTATTAGCCCCCACTCCCCCAGTCATTTGTTGAATAACTGACGCATCATCTAATTCTCCCTGAATTAACCAAGTCGTTGCGCCTTTTTCTCCAATCCCTAAAGGAAAGGATCCATCTGGAGTCATCGCAAATTCTGGTGCATCTTCTTCTTTTAAATAATACTGAAGATCCTGCATATTTGTTTCTTCACCGGTTCCAAGTATCAGACATAAGCGATGTTTCAGTGGAATTTGATAATCTTCTATCACTTTCAGCACAAAATACATCACAATGACTGCGCGCTTCATATCAAATGTGCCTCGCCCATACATTTTATTATCCTCTATCAAACCTTCAAATGCTGGATAAGTCCAATTCGATCCCTCTCCGACAACATCTAGATGCGCAATTAAGTCAATACGCTGATTGTCTTGATTACTGTCCTTTGATTCGATTTTAATCGCATGACCTTGATAATTTTTTATATCAAAATTATCTTGAACAGCCCACTGTGAAACGAGAGCAATCGCATCTGCTATGGATTGTCCATAAGGAGTTCTCTCTGTTTTTGTTGTTAAATCGAGAACAGAAGGTATTTGAACTAAAGACTGTAATTTTTCTATCATCTCATTAACATAAGCTTGATAGTCAATATTATTCATATTCATAAAAATCCTTTCTACACTTCATTAATAAATGATTTGGATGAAATAATCCGTGTACCATACTCCTGACCAAAAGATCGGTCATGGGTCACTATTAGTATTGCTTTGCCATCTTCGGATAATTGACGAATTAAAGCACCTACACGATTGGCTGAATCGACATCTAATGCAGAGGTTGGTTCGTCAAAACATAATACGGATGGTTCTAACATCAATGCTCGAGCGATCGCCACACGTTGCTTTTGTCCTCCTGACAAAGTAGAAGGATAAGCATCTGCTTTTTCATCTATTTCCATCTCTGATAATAAGGTCATCGCTCTTTTAGTTAAATTTTCCTTTGTGTCTAAATTTTGAGCTAATGGTGCTTCTAACAGATTTTCTAATACTGTAAAATTCGGAAATAATTGATAATCTTGAAAGACCATTCCCAAACTATTTTGATAAATTCTTTGTTGTTGACCATTTTCATACACAGCTTTTTTTCCATTATCTCTGCATAGATAATTTCCATCTATCTGAATGGTACCACGATCAGCCCGCTCAAGATTGTTAATAAGACGCATAAAGGTTGTTTTTCCAGTTCCTGAGCTTCCTAATAAGATGACAATCTCTCCTGGACTAATTTGAAAATCAAAATTCTCAATAACCTGATTATTTTTATAACTTTTATTCAGTTGTTCTACTGTTAGTGACATCTAATCCCACCTACCATTCTAATTTGAATTCTATTTTCTTCAATATATAAGTTAGGAAGCCGGTCAAAATTAAATAAATTCCTCCAGCTAATACATAAGGAACCAAACTTGCCTCTCTATTAGCAGCAATTGAACTTGCACGTAGCATTTCTCCGAGTCCAATGACATAAACTAATGATGTATCCTTGATCAATGCAATGACTTCATTACCAATAGATGGCATCACAATTTTAAAGACTTGAGGTAGAATAATTCGTCTAAAACCGCGAACCTTACCAATACCAAGTACTTCAATACTTTCATATTGACCATCCGGTACCGAACTCATCCCGCCTCTAAATATCTCAGCTAAATAAGCCACATAATTGATAATAAATGCAAGTAAAGCTGCTGGTAGTCGTTCTAAATGAATGCCAATAAAAGGTAATCCAAAGAAAAATAACATGAGTTGAAGCATTAGTGGTGAACCGCGCATGACAAAGATATAAACTTCAATAATACGCTGAAGCCATTTAGGGCCGAACACACGGAAAATACCAACTAAAAATCCTAAAGGAATACTTGCTACTAATACAATTATAAAAATCAATAATGTCATTTTTAAGCCATCTAACAATGCTGGAAGCAAATTCAACACTTCCGTAACGATACTTGGTTGTGACTCTTGTTGGGAATCTTCAAGTGGCGCTCCAAACCACTTTTCATAAATTTCATCATACTGCCCTGTATCATGTAATTGCTGTAAACCTTGATCAATCGCTTCCTTTAATTCTGTATCTGATTTACGTACACCTACTGCCATTGGCTCTTCTGACGTAGGATCAACGAAATATTGATAATCATCAGAATCAGAGCGTTGATTGAGTGTATAAGCCCCATAAAGTCCACTCGCATAAATCGCATCTACACGACCAGATGCTAAGTCCGCAAATACTTGATTATAGTCTGGATAGAGAATAGGCTCACCGTTTAGTTGATCATACAACTGATCTGGCCAGGCTTGCATAAAATCAATTGCTGTCGAACCAGACTGGGTCGCCATTTTTTTACCTTTTACATCTTCCAGTTCATTAATGCCACTACCTTTTTTTGAAATAATAATTTGGCTACTTGGTAAATATGTATCGGACATTAATACTTTTGCTTCACGTTCTGGTGTCACACCATAACCATTCCAGATCATATCAATATTTCCAGAATTCAGTTCTGTTTCTTTAAGCGCCCAATCAATTGGCTGAAATTCAATCGTCCAATCATACATCTCAGCAATCGCATTTGCTAAATCAATATCAAAACCTACAAGATTCCCTTTTTCATCTCGGAATCCCATTGGCGCGAAGGTATCATCCAACCCAATGACATATGAATTTCCTCGGGTGGGTGATTCTAATTGATTTGACTGTCCTTTTACAGTCAATTGTGACAAAGGTAAAAAGACTACAGATAATAACAACATGACAAATGATAATAATAGGCTACGCTTCTTCATTTTTCTCACCTCTCTAAATAAAAAAGTCCTTTCGTTCAATTGAACGAAAGGACGCTAAATACGTGGTTCCACCTTTATTTATAACTTATTCACATAAGTTACCTCTACTTGTTACAGCACAATACTGAAATTGGCGATAACAACATACGCTATCGGATATGAGCCGCTCATATTTCTATTCGTAGGTTCCTGGTTGTGTGATATGTTATCTTAATCTACTTTCACCACCCGTAGATTCTCTAAATAAGATAGGCATAACTTGGACCATTCATTACCTTAAATTAAGATTACATTATTTTAAATCGGATTTCAAGTGTTTTTTTAATCTTTTTTTAATTTAATTCAACTTTAATCATTTTATTTGTAACTTCTTAGAATCCAATACCCTTTTTCACGGTGAACTCGCTCCACATTTCCAGTTAAATCCTCGAGGTATTTTTCCATTGAAGGGGCGCCTTGTTTCTTCTGAATGACTACCCATATTTGTCCTCCCGATTTAAGCGCATGATAGCCTGCCTTCACCATTGCTTGAATTGTCTTTTTTCCGGCACGGATTGGTGGATTCGTTAAACAATAATCATAACTATCTTGTTCTTGATATTGCGTAGCATCTCCTTTAATAAAGGTGATATTCTTCAATTGATTCAATGATTTGTTTCTATTGGCTAAATCATACGCCCGCTCATTAATTTCGATACCAGTAATCGTTGCTTGTGGATAATGAGAGGCTAAGGCTAGAGATATAGGTCCATAGCCGCTCCCAAGTTCTAAAATTTGTTCATTTTCTTGAACATTAATTTGTTCAGCAAAAGTATTCAACAGAACTTGTGAGCCAAAATCCACGGTATCTTTTGAAAATACACCACTATCGGTGATGAATTGAAATTCTTTATTTAATAAATTTATATTAAAATTTTGTTCATGATGATCGCTTGATGGTTTAGCATTAAAATAATGACCAGTCATATTATCTCTCCTAACAATAAAACATCT
>JBHWOV010000042.1:0-20044 GCA_043424535.1 Aerococcaceae bacterium | reverse complement strand
CCGTTTTAACGGATACTTAGTCCAGAGACTTGTGATAAAGCATCTTGAATATCATTCATTGCTTGATCAATCGCTTCATCCGTTAATGTGTCTGCTGGATTTTGGAAGACGAGATGATATGCTAATGATTTTTTACCTGCTTCGATATTTTCACCATCATATAAGTCAAATAATTCAACGGTTTGTAAATACTGACCGCCATTTTGTTCAATAATGGACACGAGTTCCGCATGTTGCGTTGTTTCATCGACTAATAATGCTAAATCGCGAGCCGATGATGGGAAACGTGGAATCGGTGATTGCGTTGGCATTGACTGTAAATGATGCAATACCGCTTCTAATTTTAATTCCATAAAGAATGTTTCATCTGGTAAATCATAAGAACGAGCCATAGTCGGATGGACTTGTCCTAATAGTCCGATGATGTCTTCACCCAGTTTAATCGTAGCCGTTCTTCCCGGATGCATTTCTTCATAATCTTGTGTCAATTGATAGGAAATATCGCTTTGAACACCGACTGCTTCTAAATAACTTTCGACCATGCCTTTAAGGTCATAGAAGTCATACATTTCTTGAGTAGCATACCAAGTGGATGATTGATTAATACCAGACAATAAAATCGCAAAACGTTCTTCTTCGATTGGTTGTTGATTTTTTCCTTGACCGAAGAAAACATTCCCGATTTCATAGAATGCTAAATGAGTATTTTGTCGCGCTTTATTAAATTGCGCAATTTCCATCATGGCTGGGAACATACTTTGGCGCAAAACAGCCCGTTCTTCAGAAATCGGCATTAATAATTCAACCTTATCATATTCTGGATGATCCATTAATTTCGCTTGTTCTTTTGATGTGAGAACATATGAGATGACTTGATTTAATCCAAAACCTTCAGATAATTCGCGGGTTTTACGTTGTAATGTTTGTTGTTTTGTTAATGTTCCCACCGTTGATTCACCGGATGGTAAAGTCGTCGGAATATTGTCATAGCCATAAATTCGCGCGATTTCTTCTAATAAATCAGCTTCAATATGAATATCCCAGCGACGTGGTGGAATCGTTGTGATTAAATAATCCTCTGCAAATTCCGTGGCAAAGCCTAAGCGTCGCATAATCGATTTCAATTCAGATTGATCAATATGGACACCTAATTTATCCGTAATGGTGGCATATTTTAAGGAAATTTGATTGTCTTCAATGGGTTCAGGTTGTGATTCTACTACCCCATCAACGACTTGTCCTTGGCCCAATTCAGCAATCAAGGCGGCTGCTAATTCACCCGCTTCATTGACTGTGGCCGCATTGATCCCTTTTTCATAGCGCGCGCTAGATTCTGAACGTAAATTGAATTTTTTAGATGTCAGACGAACATATTCAGGATTAAAGCGCGCAACTTCAAGTAAGATCGTTTTCGTTTCATCGGTCACTTCGGAATCATAACCGCCCATCACACCCGCTAAGGCAACCGGTGTTTCACCGCTTTGGATTACAACATCATCGGATGATAATTTTCGGTCAGATTGGTCTAATGTCTTAAAGACGGTACCGTCTTTAGCACGGGTGACTTTTATGTCATGCGACGTTAAAGAATCATAGTCGAATGTATGCATTGGTTGTCCGTATAATAATAAGAAATAGTTGGTCACATCAACAATATTATTGACGGGACGAATGCCTGATTTCATCAAGCGCATTTGCATCCAAACGGGACTATCTTGAATCGTGACATTTTTAATAATGCGGAGTTGATAATGGGGACTGAGATCACTTTCTGTCACATCGATCGTCACCGCATTCAATAAGGCGTCGTCTTGAACTTTTTCTGATTCAAATGTTGGATTAAACTCAACCGGCTTATCTAATACAGCTCCTACTTCATAAACGGCCCCACGAATACTCATCGCATCGGCACGATTCGGTGTTAAATCTAATTCTAAAACAGGGTCATTTAATTTTAAATAGTCGACAATATCCGCACCAACGGGCGCATCTTTTGGCAGTACATAAATCCCATCGGCATATTTTTTCGGGATGACATTTTCACTGATGCCGATCTCTTGTAAGGAACAGATCATGCCATTGGATTCGTGACCGCGCAGCTTACTTTTCTTAATTTTAAAGTCACCGGGTAAGACAGCACCTGGTAAGGCGACAATCACTTTTTGACCGGCTGCGATATTCGGTGCACCGCAAACGATTTGAATCGTCTCTTCCCCAACATTTACTTGGGTCAAATTGAGATGATCACTATCTTCCATCGGTTCACATGATGCCACTTCCCCTACCACGAGATGTGATAAGTTTTCGCCAATATTATCAATTCCCTCTACTTCGAGTCCGGTTTTGGAGAGAATTTCTGCAAATTCAAGCGGATTAACGCCTGTTAAATCAACATATTGATCTAGCCATTCCATTGATAATTTCATTTATTGATGACCTCCTTTAAATTGCGTTAGGAATCGGGTGTCATTTTGATAGAAATGGCGAATATCATCGATATTGTGGCGTAACATGGCGACCCTTTCGATACCTAAACCAAAGGCAAAGCCACTATATTTTTTCGAATCGACACCTGACATTTCTAAGACATCTGGATGCACAATCCCTGAGCCTAGTATTTCAATCCAACCAGTCTGTTTACAAATATGACAGCCTGCACCTTCACATTTGAAGCAAGAAATATCTGCTTCAACAGATGGTTCTGTGAAGGGGAAATAACTTGGGCGCAGACGAATATCACGATTTTCGCCAAACATCGCACGCGCAAATAATAAGAGCGTGCCTTTTAAATCTGCGAGTGTGACATGTCTATCGATCACAAGCCCTTCGATTTGTTGGAATTGATGGGAATGCGTCGCATCATCATCGTCACGTCTGAATACTTTTCCTGGTGAGATCATTTTCAAAGGTCCCGCTGCAAAGTCATGCTTTTCCATCGTCCGGGCTTGAACAGGTGATGTGTGCGTACGAAGCATCACTTCATCATCGATATAAAATGTATCTTGCATATCTCGAGCGGGATGATTTTTTGGCAAGTTCATTTTCTCGAAATTATATAAATCTAATTCAACCTCTGGTCCATCGACGACTTGATAACCTAATCCTAAGAAGAAATCTTCAATTTCTTCACGTGTTTGTGTCAAAATGTGTCGTGTTCCAGTGGCTGGTTTTCTTCCTGGTAGTGTCACATCCAATGTTTCTGCCGCTAATTGAGCATTGAGTTCTTGTTCTTTTAATGCGGCTTCTTTTGCATTGAAATGTTCGTTAAAGACGCTATGAAATTCTGAAATCGCCTTTCCTAAGATTGGTTTTTCATCATTAGCTAAATTGCGCATTTCTTTTGAAATCGCCGTGAGTTCACCTTTTTTTCCGGTAAATTTAACACGGATTTCTTGTAAAGCTTTGGTTGAATCAGCTTGTTGAATCGCTTCTTGTGCTGCTTCTGCCAAGGCTTTTGTCTGTAGTTGTAATGTATCAATCGACATAAAATTCCTCCTTTTTACACAAAAATAGCCCCTCCCCAAAGGGACGAGCTATCGTGGTACCACCCTTGTTCTCAGCGTCTAATTGACGATGAGCACTTATACTCTTAACCGCGAGAACGGGCTCCTTTTCATAGTTTCCTACTTAACAGAGCGACTCTCAGAATGAAACAAAATATGTCTGACATTGAAATAGTCTCAGTCAAGCTATTTCTTCCTGTGGGTTTGCACATTTTGGGTTCTGATTCATGTCTTTAATAATCTTCAAATTGATCGATTGTTTCATGACCTAAATAAGCAGGTCGATAAGCATTGTTAATCATTCTTTGATAACGGGAGATGGCTGCTTTGGTAAGCTTCGCACTACCGACTACTATTTCAGTAATCGCTGCCCGTTTATCCATCAATGTCACAATCCAGCTTTCTTTATATTTAGGTAAATCTCTTGTGGCACCAAACATGTGCTTCAAGATAATATCACATTCTAAATCACTAAGTTCCGTTAATTTTTTAGCATTTTCTAAAGCAATTCTCGGATGTTCATAATTGTGACTTAAGCCACCGACTTCGTACTTATCTTCACTTTCATAAAAGAATAAATCGTGAAGTAATCCAGCACGAGCGATCGCTCGTGTATTTAAACCAAATCGTTTAGCCATACAATAACTATAATAGGATACTAACAGAGAATGCGCTAGACGATTCGTCACTTTATGATGCTTGAATTGCTCTAAGGATTGTACTTCTTCTAAAGCTAATAAATCTTCGATTAGCTCCATATATTCTAAATCATCTTGCCAAATTTTACGCATTCAGTCGACTCCTTCTAATTTATTACTGTTACTAGTATATCACGCAATTGTGATAAAAATTTGAATGACATTTAAATTTTTTTCAAAGTTCATTGATTAACGAACTTACTTAATAATATACCAGTTGCGACCGCAACATTCAAGCTTTCAGATTGGCCAGGCATCGGAATATAAATACTCTGATCTGCTTGATGAATCAACTCTGTAGAGACACCTTGGCCTTCATTCCCCATAATGATCGCGCACGAATCCAATGCATCGAATGTTTGATAATCAATCGCATCCGCATTCAATGCCGTCGCTAAAACAGGAATTTGTCTGCTTTTTAATTCTGGGATGAGAGTCGTTAAATCTCCTGTTAAAACAGGAAGATGCCAAATGGATCCCTGTGTTGCGCGTAACACTTTATCATTGTACATATCGACGGTACCCGTTCCTAAGATAACCGCATCATAATTAAAGGCATCCGCCGTTCGAATCATCGTTCCCACATTTCCTGGATCTTGAACATTATCAATGAGTAGATAATGGGTCCCCTCTAGGGGCAATGTATCAGAAGACGGCATTTTCAGCACCGCAAAAATTCCTTGATTCGCTGGTGTTTGACTTAATTGATTGCTTAATGTTTCTGTAATAACATAATCTGCCTCATGAAATGGTATCGTCTCGCCTTGATACATTTCACTTAAAATCAAGGATGCAAATGCGTCTCTTGGTAAATATTTCAGAGCCTCTTCAACGAGATGGTCCCCTTCGATAAGATATGTTTGTGATTTTTTACGATGCTTCGCGGTATGTAATTTCCGCCATTGTTTAAATTGTGCATTTTGAGCAGAGGTAATCTGATTAGTCATGGTCTGCTCGAGTGAGGCGATAAATCGCTTCAGCATAAATCGCTGTGGCTTTTAGTAAATCATCGACAGAAATAAACTCATTGGCCTGGTGCATCGTATCAATAGAATCTGGGAAGAGAGCACCATAAGCGACTCCTCTTGGCATGAGACGTCCAAATGTACCCCCGCCAATAACTTGTTCATGGCCTTCCAAGCCCGTTTGTTTCTCATAAACATCCAGTAATGTTTTCACCAATGGGTCATCTCCAGAAACATAGTGCGGTTCTTTAGCTTCTGTCATGTTTACTTCAACCGTATCATATTCCTCAATGGTATTTAAAATATTTTCACGGATTGTTTCAGGCGTGGTACCTTGTGGGAAGCGGAAGTTCGCATCGATTGTGCCATGTTCAGATTCATAATTCGCAATCCCCACATTCATCGATACATCACCCATTAATGCATCATGATGGGCCGCACCAATCTTGGTACCTTCAAAATCTTCATGCAGTAAATCGCCTAATAATTGAATGAATTCATCTGAAGCAGACAAATCCCACTCATAATTCATTAAGAATTTTGCTAAGAAAGTCGCCGCATTATAACCTTTTTCTGGTGTTGAACCATGGGCACTCTTACCATCTAATGTTAAAGTAATTTCATCATCTTGAATGACAGACGAACCATTTAAATGCGTTGATTGACTGATGAACGACTCAAATTGAGCTGCCATTTCTTCTAAATTTGGCCCTTCGAGTCTTGCGATTGCTTGTTCGGGTACCATGTTTGAGCGCAGTCCTGATTTGAAAGAAATCAGAGTGTACTGTCCATCCATGCCACTTCCTGGATCAATGTCAAAGATGGCTGAAACATTTCCTTTTTCCCCATTGATAATCGGGAAAGTCGCATCTGGAGAGAAGCCAAAATCTGGCATCGGTGCATGTTCAAAATAATAATCCATGTCTTGCCAACCACTTTCTTCATCGGTCCCGACAATGAAATGAATTTTTTTCTCAAATTTAACACCGAGTTCCTGGAGCATTTTGATGGCAAAATAAGCCGCAATCGTTGGCCCTTTATCATCACTGGAGCCTCTAGCATAAATGCGCTCATCAATGATTTGTGGTTCAAAAGGATCCGTATTCCAACCAGAACCTGCTGGGACCACATCCAGGTGTCCGAGGATACCTAAAATTTCATCCCCTTCACCAATTTCTAAATGACCTGCCCATGGTCCAAATTGTTTCGTTTGGAAGCCATCTTCTTCGGCCATCGCTAAAAATTCTTCCAAGGCACGCTTTGGTCCGGGGCCAACCGGAGCTTCAGCGGTTGCTTTTTCATCATCGCGTACTGAATCAATCCGTAATAAACGGAATAAATCTTCAAGTAAAGCATCTTTACTTTGTTCTACTTCATTTAACCAATTGATATTCATATTTCCACTCCTTCTCATTGTAACAATGATAACATGATTTTTTTCTGAGTGAAAGCTTTGCGGATTCGATTGTTTTTAATTCAAAAAGCCAACCATTTCACAACCCTTTTGAGAAGTATGTAGTATAATATAAGTAATAATTATAGGAGGTCAATACGATGCTTATCGATTCGAGCTTTATTCAAGAAGTTTATCAAGAAACAGCCGATTTAAGGCAACACATCATCCAACAAGCACATCAATTGAAAGAAAAATGGCAATTGAATGTATCAGATAATCCCGACTATTTTAATAAACGTAATCTCAGTTATTATTTAGCATTACGGTCCCTTGATATTCGTCCTTTACAAAAAAAATTAACTTATCTCGGTCTCACTTCTCTGAGTAGCATTGAAGGTCATGTTTTAGAATCTATCGACGCTCTTTTAGCCTCTTTAGAAAGAATGATCCATGCTGAAGAGCCCAGACCTTATCCGATGATACCGAGTCATCTTGATCATGGAATTAAACGAAATGACAATGCTCAACATCTCTTTGGTCAAGCATCCAATGATAATCACACGTCGATTATGGTTACCTTATCGAGAGATTATACGCAAAAGGACATTACTAAATTAGTGCGTAATGGCATGGGTATTGCTCGCATCAACTGCGGTCATGACGGGCCAGACGTTTGGAAGAGAATGGTTGAATTTGTCAAACACGCTAGTACCGAATTAGAAAGAGAATGCCGAATTTTCTTTGATTTAGCAGGACCAAAAATACGCATCAAATGGCTCGTTCAAAGTTCGAATCAACAAAAAATTCAAGTTGATGATACATTTTTATTGACAGGGGATCCCAATATCCATATCTCTCCCGACTATGCCTTTCAAGTGGGTGTGGATGTGCCAGAATTATTGGATGCTGTCTCCATGGGGGATCCGGTGCTTATTGACGATGGCAGTGTTGCTGGAGAAGTGATTGAGCGTGTCGCCAATGGTCTGATTGTCAAAGTACTCCGCATCAATAAAAAGAATGGCGTCCGTTTAAAAACAGAAAAAGGGATAAATTTTCCTCAATCTGACATTGAACAATCGATTTTGACACAAAAAGATCAACGTGATTTGAAAGAAATTATTGATATTGCCGATATCATCGGTGTTTCTTTTGTGAAAACAACAGAAGATATGAAGACAGCCATTGAAATCATTCAAGCAGAAAATACGCACCCAAATAAAATCCCGATTGTTGCTAAAATCGAAACCAAACAAGGTGCCAAACACTTACCTGAAATTATCCTTTCCCTACCGGATGATCAACCCTTCGGCGTGATGGTGGCACGCGGTGACTTAGCAGTTGAAACAGGCTTTAAACGCTTAGGTGAACTGCAACAACAAATTCTATGGATTTGTGAAGCAGCACATTTCCCAGTTATTTGGGCGACGCAAGTATTGGAAAACTTAGCTAAAACGGGGACACCAACGCGTTCCGAAATTACTGACATTACCGATGGTGCCGCGCGTGCAGATTGTGTCATGCTAAATAAAGGGCCTTATATTGTCGATGCCGTTATTTTATTAAATGAATTGTTGGAAGTATCATCCGAAAACACTTACAAACAACTACCACTCTCACGGTCATTAAATATCGCTGAACGTGTCTTCAAATAAATAAAACCAGGAGAAAATAATCTCCTGGTTTATTTTTATTATTTATCAATCAATCCATAAGGAATGAGTAATTGTTTTTCTGAGTCAGTCAATTCACGGTATTCACCAATGTCCAATTCAGGATCCAATTCTAAAGGTCCCATCGAATGACGATGTAATTGAATGACTTTTTTTCCAACCGCTTCAAACATCCGTTTGACTTGGTGGAATTTTCCTTCATGAATCGTGACTTGAATTGCAGATTGATTCGTTTGATCGTCAACTTCATCGATTTGTAATTGGGCTGATTGCGTCGTAAAATCACCTAAATCTAACCCTTCGGCAAATGCATCGATGTCATCTTGATTCACAATCCCATCGATTAAAGCATAATATGTTTTAGGCACTTCCTTTTTAGGCGAAAGTAATTGATGCGCTAACTGACCATTGTTCGTCAATAACAATAATCCTGTCGTATCGATATCCAATCTACCTACTGGGAACAAATCGACATGATGATAGTCTAGAGCAACCCAATCAATCACTGTTTCATATTCTCGGTCCTCTGTTGCGCTTATAATTCCGTCCGGTTTATTTAACAGCACATAATAATATGCTTGATAGTGAATGGGATCTCCCATATAAGCAATTATGTCTTTATAAGGATCGATTTGAGTATTCGGTTTTTTAGCTGTCTTTTCATTAACCGTAACTGACCCTTGATTAATCAATTTTTTAACTTCTTTGCGACTGCCAAAACCAGAATCTGCTAAAAATTTATCTAAACGCATTAAAACACCTTCAATTTATCTTGAATATTTTGCCAACGGTCACCAATAATAAGTGACAAGCGACCAAACATTCCCAGTCCTACAATGTAAACAATTGCCGCAATTATCACCGTAATCAGTATTTTGACAAATGTTAATAATCGGCCCACTGGACCAAATAACGCATTGAGTGTTAGATTCCATACAATCGCAATCACGGTCATCAAAACTGTCACGAACACTATAACAAATACATGATTACGCAAGGTTTTTTGATCGATTGGTAAGATTTTCTTAATCTTGCGCCACATTAAAATACTCGAAATAAGAAACGCAATCATTGTTCCTAGAAGTGCTCCATGCGCATGTAATAATCCTACTAATGGATATTGCAATATGATTTTGACTAAGATAGCAATTCCTAAGTATTTCACTGCAGCACGACGATAATTCATCGATTGTAAAATCGTTGAAAAGATTGTATACGCTCCTAAGGCAATACTTGACAATGAACCTGTAACCAATAACCCTGGTCCAGCATCACTACCCGTTGCATAAAAGAAATTATAAACATTATCTGCTATCGCAGCCATACCTGTTGCTGCAGGTAACATCACCGCTAAGAAAATCAATGTAATATTTGTAACCAGTTCTCCAGTTTCAGCTAAATCCCCTTTGGAATAATTCCGTGTGACTGCAGGGACTGCTGCTGTTGCCATCGAAACCGCTAAAGAGACAATGATCATCATTAATTTATCAACATCTAAACTTAAGACACCATATAGTTCACTTATCTCAACCAGTAATAAGGAAGATGTTCGTTCAAGAATATGACTAAATGTATAAGTATCAATTAATTGAATAATGATAATTCCTGAACCTAAAAGGATAAATGGAATACTATCACGAAGCATCAATTGAATACTATCCTTGAAATCAATTTTTAAAAGATCATCAGAAGCTTCAACTTTTGCTTTAATCGTTCCTCGATGACGGAAATAAATAACGATTAAATAAATGAGCGCGACCAAAGCCCCAATAAAGGCAGCAAAGGTAGAATGAACAACGGCTGTCGTTGCTGTTCCTTCATAGACACGCATAATTGCATAAGTAGCAGTTAACATATAAGCGACACGCGCTAATTGCTCTAACACCTGTGATACTGCAGTCGGACGCATATCATTAAAGCCTTGGAAATAGCCACGCAATAAACTCATGGCCGGTAAAATCACTAATGCCGGTACTAGAGAGCGAATTACAAGGATAGCGCCCTCTGAATTGACAGTTGATGAATTCACCGCCAGCGTGGGTGCTAAGAAAAATAATAATGCCGCAGAAATGATTCCTGTTCCAATCATAATCAACATACTATTTTTAAAAAGCTTATCGGCTACACGGTATTCATTTTTCGAATGGAAATAAGCCATTTGTTTCGCAATCGCACTCGGAAAACCTGCTGTCGCAATCGCTAAGAAAAGTGAATAAGGCTTGTAACCAACACTATACAAGGTATTCGCTTGAGTATATTCTTGACCGAGCCAAGTTGCCCATGGAATAACATAAAGTGCTCCAATCACACGTGAAAGAATGTTACCAATGGTTAGCCAAGTGGCACCTCCGACAAACTGTTGACTGTCTTCAGTTGTTTCTTGACTTTCTTGGCTTGCTGATTCAACTTGCTCTTGGTCTGCAGTTTGCCCTAATTTCTCTTGGAAATCAGTCACTTGCATCGTATCATTAATCGCCTGATCGGTGACGACCGGTCCAGGTTTATCATGCAACTCATCGGCTAACTCATCCACAACTTCATCATGATCCGCGGAATCTAAGCGAATGGCTTCTGTCTCAGCAGATGTTTCGTCTTCTGCTCTGGATAAAGACTCTGACTCAATAGGTTGTGAATCTTTTTCTTCTGAATATGTCGCGCTCTCTGCAATGAAATCATCTTCTAATTCTATCTGATGCGGCGCATCATCCACACGTTCTGAAGATGCCACAGCATCTTCGCCTGTTTCTTCAGTGAAATGCTCACTGGATTCTGATTGGTTTTGTGTTTCTTCTGACATTGTTGATTGTTTAGAACGTCGGCCGATTCCTTTCATTTTTTGGAAAAATGAAGGTTGCTTTGAATCGGCTGCCGAAGAAGATGACTCCTCTTCGGTTAATTGCTCCTGTTCATCAAAATAATCGCCATCCAATGGCTGATTCGCGTGTCTCTGGCGAAAACGCGCGCGACTCTCTTCACGTAAACGTATGCGTTCACGCTCTAAGTCATCGGTTGTAAATTTCATCGTTTGATCTAAATAATTGGCCTGTCGTTCTTCTTGCGACCAATTGTCTGGTGAGTTGTCATGTTTTTCATCCATGATTGAACCTCCTTATATTGTCTTAATTGGCTACAATATTAACCAATTTACCAGGCACAGCAATGACTTTACGAACGGTCATTCCTTCAATAGCTGCTTGAATATCTTGATTATCTAAAGCGATTGTCTCAAGCTCTTCTTTGGACAATTGTGGATCAATTAATAGTTTGGCTTTAATTTTTCCATTCACTTGAATCACAATTTCCACTTCATTATCAATCAATTTCTCTTCATCATAAGTTGGCCAGTCAACTTCAGAAATACTCTCATCATGGCCGAGTCTTTGCCAAATTTCTTCACCTAAATGTGGCGCAAATGGCGCAAGCAATTGAATAAATCCTTCTGCATATTTTCTAGGGAAGACTTCCGCAGCGCGCGCTTCATTAATAAAGATCATCATTTGTGAAATGGCTGTATTAAAATGCAATTGATCAATATCTTCTGTCACTTTTTTAACCGTTTGATGATATGTTTTAGCTAATGATAAATTCTCTTTGTCTTGGATGTTCTCAGAAAGTGTGTCATCTTCGTCCAAGTAAAGTCTCCAGACACGGTCTAAGAAACGACGACTTCCTTCTAAGCCTTTTTCACTCCAGGCAATCGATGCATCCAGTGGTCCCATAAACATTTCATAGATTCGTAATGTATCGGCACCAAATTTATGAACAACATCATCTGGATTGACAACATTCCCTTTTGATTTAGACATTTTTTCATTATTAGCACCTAAAATCATGCCTTGATTGAATAAGCGTTGGAATGGTTCTTCAGTCACCGCAATACCTAAATCATATAAGAATTTATGCCAGAATCGTGCATACAATAAATGAAGCACCGCATGTTCTGCTCCTCCAATATAGAGGTCAACATTTTGCCATTTATTCATGGCTTCTTTGGAAACTAATTGTTCGTTATTATGTGGGTCCATAAAGCGGATGAAATACCAGGAACTACCTGCCCATTGTGGCATTGTATTAGTTTCACGGCGTCCTTTCATACCCGTTTCCGGATCTTCAACATATAACCATTCATCAATATTTGCCAGTGGCGATTCACCTGTTCCACTTGGCTGAATATTATCTGTTTTCGGTAAAACAACAGGTAATTCTTCTTCAGGAACTGCTGTAGTTGTACCGTCTTCCCAATGAATCACTGGAATCGGTTCGCCCCAATAACGTTGACGTGAAAAGACCCAATCGCGCAAACGATAATTCACTTGACGCACGCCTTTGCCATGCTCTTCAAGCCAATCAATCATCACTTGATTAGCTTCTTCAATATTCAAACCATCTAAAAATTGCGATTGAATATGCACGCCATCGTCAACATAAGCCCCTTCATGATTTGGATCATGTTCGATAATGCGAATAATAGGTAAATCATATTTCACCGCAAACTCATAATCTCGTTCATCATGCCCAGGAACAGCCATGACCGCTCCAGTACCGTATGAATATAAGACATAATCCGCAATCCAAACCGGGATTGCTTCACCTGTTACTGGATGAAGAACATAACCACCAGTGAAGACACCTGTTTTGTCTTTATTAAGTGATGTCCGGTCTAAATCACTTTTGAGTGAAACATCTTGAATATATTTTTCGACGGTCGGTTTCATCTCATCTGTCGTCACGACTTTGACGAGTGGATGTTCTGGCGCTAAGACAACATAGGATAAGCCAAATAATGTATCCGGGCGTGTTGTATAGGTTTTTAATTTTTCAGCATGTCCTTTTATTTGAAAATCGATGGTCGCTCCTTCTGAACGATCAATCCAATTTCGTTGCATATCTTTGATGCTTTCAGGCCAATCTAAATCATCTAAATCTTCTAATAGACGATCAGCATAGTCCGTAATTTTTAACACCCATTGTTTCATTGGGCGACGGTAAACAGGATGACTCCCTCGCTCACTGAGGCCATCAATGACTTCTTCATTCGCTAATACAGTTCCCAATGCTGGACACCAATTGACCATCACTTCATCTTCATAAGCGAGCCCTTTTTCAAATAATTTAACAAAAATCCATTGTGTCCATTTATAATATTCAGGATCCGTCGTATTAATTTCACGGTCCCAATCATAACTAAATCCTAAAGATTTAATTTGGCGTTTGAAATTCGCAATATTTTCTTCTGTAAATTCTGCCGGATCATTTCCAGTATCCAATGCATATTGTTCTGCTGGCAGACCGAAAGCATCCCAGCCCATTGGATGAAGGACGTCATAACCTTGTGCACGTTTCATACGCGCAACGATATCTGTGGCGGTATAACCTTCTGGATGACCTACATGTAAGCCTTGTCCTGAAGGATAAGGAAACATATCCAATGCATAATATTTTGGATGATCTGGACCTCTATCCTTCGTCTTAAAAGTTTTATGTTCATCCCAATAGTCTTGCCATTTTTTCTCAATTGTTAAATGATTATATGCCATTTTATTACCTCACTTATGATTATTTTTAAAAAAGCGCCCTATATTATCCAGTCTAGCCAGATAACATAGGGCGTTAAACGCGGTACCACCTATATTTATAATAATGTAAACATTATTAATACTCTATGACTATAACGCGGTCAACGGCTCATTCTAATAGATAATCCATCGTTCAAATAAGCAATGATACATCAGATGAGTTCAATAACGTTTCATGACTTGTTTGCACCAACCACAAGCTCGCTACACAGATTCGTTATCTACTAGTTCTAATGGGTCTATTTCCTGAGTCATTATAACAAAATAAATTAAAAGAAGCAAACAATCTTTATTTGCCCTTAATTATTTGTTAAAATGATCGTGAAAAGGAGTGATTCTTTGCTTAATGCACTACATTATAGTCAACACATACTGAATGATTTAATCAAAAGATTCAATCAGGGAATCTTTATTGATGGCACGATTGGTAATGGCCATGATATTCACAGAATTGTTTCCCATAAAGATTTTAAAGGCCATGTTTATGGCTTTGATATTCAAGCTGCTGCCATCGAGGCAACACGCCTAAAATTAGCAAGCGAAGATCCTGCCGCTTATACCCTCATTCAAGATTCCCATGCCCAGATAGCAAATTATCTCAGTCCAACGGATTCCATTCATGGTGCCATTTTTAATTTAGGCTATTTACCGGGTGGGGACCATACAATTACGACCCAGGCAGATCAGACCTTATTGGCCGTTCAGGAAATCGCTGATCGCCTTGTCAAAGGCGGGCAAATTATTCTCGTCGTCTATACAGGCCATCCTTCAGGACAAATTGAGAGTGAACAATTACTCGAACAACTCCGTCACCTTCCCCAAGAAGACTTTCAAGTGCTAACTTATCAATTTATTAATCAAAAAAATCAACCACCTTATTTGATTGTTATTGAACGTAAATCATAATAAAAATCCGATGGCCACTTATTGATAAGTGCTCTCATCGGATTTTATTTAGTCTTTAATTGAGTGCTTTTTGAATCGCTGCTACTTTATCGAGTTGTTCCCATGGCAATGCGATATCAGTTCGCCCGAAATGACCATAAGCCGCTGTCTTTTTATATATCGGTTGTCGTAAGTTCAACATGTCGATAATTCCATTCGGGGTTAAGTCAAACAATTCGCGAATCACTTGGGTAATCGTTGCATTGGAATAGTCACTAGTATTGAAAGTATCCACCATAATTGAAGTTGGCTCACTAACACCAATCGCATAAGCTAATTGAATTTCACAACGATCACAAACACCTGCCGCTACTAAGTTTTTCGCAATATATCGCGCCGCATAAGAAGCTGAACGGTCGACTTTTGTCGCATCTTTACCAGAGAATGCGCCACCTCCGTGATGCGCTGCTCCACCATAAGTATCGACAATAATTTTTCGCCCCGTTAATCCAGAATCGCCGACCGGCCCACCAATCACAAACTTTCCGGTTGGATTGATATAATACACCGTCTCCTCATCTAACCATTCTTTAGGAACGATCGGCTCAATGACATGTTTGATGATATCTTGATGTAATTGCTGTTGCTCTGTTTCTTCGCTATGTTGCGTGGAAATAACGATATTATCCACACGCAATGGTTGCCCCATTTCATCATATTCAATCGTTACTTGAGTTTTGCCATCCGGACCGAGATAATCTAAGGTGCCATTTTTGCGAATCGTAGCTAATTGAGACGCTAATTGATGACTTAATGATATCGCCAGTGGCATATATTCCGGTGTTTCATTCGAAGCATAGCCAAACATCAAACCTTGATCTCCGGCACCAATTAATTTCGCAGAATTGGTGATATCCGTTTCTGATGCGCTTTCCCGCTCTTCTAAGGCTTGATTGACGCCTTGAGCGATATCTGGTGACTGCTCATCGAGAGACACTAAAACAGCGACATTATCCGCGTCAAAACCATATAGACGATCCGTATAGCCTATTTCACGAATGGTATCGCGTGCGATGGCTTGAATATCAACATAGGCTGTCGTTGTGATTTCTCCAAAAACGACGACAAGCCCCGTATTCACAATTGTTTCACAGGCGACTCGCGCAAACGGATCTTGTGCTAAAATCGCATCCAAAATCGCATCACTTATTTGGTCCGCTATTTTATCAGGATGTCCTTCGGTGACCGATTCAGATGTAAATAAATATTTTTCTTCTTTCATGTTTTCCCCCATCTATTTTACTTAAATAAGTCAAACTTATTTTTTCTGGTTACAAGGCATATTTACAATTTGTAAATCCTATCGGGATAACCATTTGTTCAACCGTCCACATTATACGTTAAATTTCCTTCAGAGTATAGGAATCTTTTGAAGAATTGATGAATTTGAGTTGTAAGAAAGTGATTTTTTTCGTATCATAGAGTTATTATCCCGATATGGGAAAGAAAGGTTAAATCATGAAACAATTCACAAATTTTCTACAGCATCCGTTACTAAAGATGTTCGTTTCGCCACTTGCGATCATTTTATATGGAACGATTATCGGTTCTTTAATTAATCCTGGTTTTAATTGGCTTGGTTTTCTCTTATTGGCGCTGGTTGCTATTAGTTCTCATTTAATTTCACATTATTTTAATTTGCAAAATAATCGGAATACAACGATGAATCAAGGCATTTTATATGCTTGTGAAGCGATTTTAATTATCAGTGTGATTGCAATCGCATTTACAAATCACTGGTTAATTACAACCATGCTCATTTTATATGTCATCTATATTCATATTATTTATAAGCCTTATAATATTTCGGGAACTTGGTATCATCTTATTTTATCTGTCGCCTACAATGCTATCTTTTTAAATATTGCTGCGCATTTCATTCAATCCAATCAATTTGAACAAGCGCAATTAACGCAATATATTCCTATTGTTTTATTCTTTTTAGGCGTCCAATTTGAAGTTTTCCAATTACAAAGTCTTTTAAATCGACGGAAAAATCAAATTTTCTATCATCGTTGGTTAGGATTAGGTTTGATGTGTCTGGGAGTTATTAGTGGCGTTTATTTTGCGATTCCGTCGTCATCATATTATATCGTTCAAATTTTATTTGTTATTATTACAGGTGCGAGTTTATTACCATTGGTTGTCTCCACGCAAAAATCGCATCAAAGACAAAACAAAATTAATTATCTCAGTGCCATTTATTTAGTCTTTGTCTTACTTTATGGATTAAGTGTGGTCTATTAATTAAAGCAAATTAAAAAACTGTTGGTCCAAATATTAATGGATCAACAGTTTTTGTTTTACTTTTTTGAAATTTTTTCCCGACATTTATAATATAAGCATTTTATTCCTAGACTAGATAGGAGAAGAAATGTCGGTAATTGTTGGATTAAATATCTGGAGCGCCCTGCTTCAAACATTAATAGAAAAACGAATAAACCAATAATGGTTAGTTTTAAAAAGGATATCTTTTTGCCATAACGTGGTACACAGAGTGCAGTAAAAATAACGACACACCAAATCATTTGAGCGACAAATTGTCCTAAATGATGTCGGCTCCCATCAGGAAAATATATACTTCGCAAATAATGTCGCAGGCCTGTTTGTGGTACATTCATCGATAATAAACCGGAACCATCTGCCCCCATTGAAAAGGTTCCTGACTTTGTATTATATTGTTGTTTACTCCAAAGAAACTTCGTATAGCCAGCTAAACCATAATCTGTTAATCGATCACGAATCACTTGAAGTGCTAATTCATTACCAGCTTCAGTATCACCCGCATTGCGAATATAGATGGTATCATCATAATTGTAGCCACCATCATCTTTTAAACCCATCATCACAAATAAAGCCCAAGGTTTACTTTGATCAGGATCCAACACAATAATATCTTGATTTGCTAATTGATATTGATAACCGAAAAAGCCTAAAAAGAAGCATAGTAAAGTAATAATGGAATCCTTCCATTTAATTTGTCTAGTACATATTCGAATGATAATAAAGGCGATATATGGGATCAACAATGAGGGCTTTATTAAATAGCCCATACACAATAAGAAACCTAATAAAATAGGATCATATTTTCGCTGAATATCTCTCTTCATTAATAAATACAAAAGGATAGCAGTAATTGTAAAAGCAAAAGTATCCGTATAAGGCACGAGTAGCCAGCCGGATAAACCAAGAGTCAATACTGCCATAATCATTGCAATAATACCTGTATTTTTGGAAAAATAAGTCTGGGCCGTTAAATATAAAAAATAAATACCGATATCGATAACAATAATATTTAAAAATTGCCAAAAATACCAGTCATTTCCCAGGCCATCTGACAATAAATTGCCAAAGGCTGACCAAGCATACATAATAAAAAAGAAGAAGGCATTGTTGGGATTTTTGGACAAATATTCATTTATTTTAGTCGCATTATTATCTTGCATCAGTAGCTTTGTATAATCAAAAATACCACCAACATCCCAGTCAGTATAACCGGATAAAATAAAGACTAATACAAATTGCGAAGCAAATAAACCTAAAAAAATAAAAAATAAGTTTTTTCCTTCAAATAATTGACTGATTCGACGAAATAAAGATGTTATTTTATGCTGAATATGATCAATACTTTTTCGCGGTATGAAGATATAGCCTAAATATAAAATAAATAAAATGACGAAGCCGATGAAGAATGCTTTGCCAGATAATGCTGTGACATGTTGATTTAATAAAGTAACAACGCCTAATAAAGTGACGCCCATCAATACTCGATACAGGCCATCAATCGCCCGTTCTACCCAAATATAAATATCACAATTATTCATTTCTTTCCTCATTTCATAAAAGTGATTGTATTATAAAGCAAAAAACTTCCAAGTACAATACTTGGAAGTTTGTCATATTATTAATTTATTTTGATTGATAAGTAATATATTTGCGACTATTACGGTAACTACCAACCCACAGAACACCTACTGCGACTGATAAAATCGCGATAAAGATCCATGAATAATTATAACTACCGGTAACATCAGCAATACTTGCTGCAACAATTGAACCTAACATCATTCCTAAATTCATCGCACTATTGACTAAACCATAAGCCTTAGCATAATTTTCATGAGAATAGATAGACGCTGTAATTAATGGTGTCGAGATAGTTCCCATCGAATTCCCTAGACCAAATAAAATACATCCGATAACTGCAATCGTGAAACTATTTGCCCAAATCATTAAAACATAAGACAAAGCAAGTAAAGTTGAACCATAAATCGTACTAAATACAATACCAAATTTATCATTAATCGTCCCAATTAATAATTTACCGACAATACCTGCAGCTGAATAAACACCCACTAAAGTCGCCGCAGTTGCAGGACCATGAATGATTTGGAAATAAGGTGGAAATTGTCCTAATCCTCCATTATTCGCAATGCCTAGAAAAACTGTTCCTAAAATAAGCATGATGAAGAATAATTTTGTGTAACTTTCTTGTACTGGCATCGCTACACCTAATTGTTGTTCATAATCGCCTTCATCTAAATTCGTTCTTTGTTCCTTATAACCTAATGGCTTTTTCCCCATATCTTCAGGACGTGCTTTAATAACGAATAAAACAAGTGGAACACAGACAACAAGTAAAATAAGTGCATAATAAACATAAGTCATCCGCCAACCAACATTCGCGATTCCCCATGTAACAAATTGAGAAAAGACAACGCCACCTACACCTAGTCCACTAAATGCTAAACTGAGAGCCAGACCACGTTTTTCAATAAACCAATTATTGATCAATATCCCGACTGGAAGCACCGCAGCAGCAGCAAAACCAATCCCAACAAATACAGAGATTAAATAAAATACATAAATATTTGGAGCTAAACTATACGCCCCATAAGCAACTCCGTATAATATCATCGAAAATAAAAGATATTTCTTGAAATTATCCGTACTATATTTAGACGACATAATGGGTGATACAAAAATCCCCACCCCTAAAACAATCGCATTGACGATTGAGAATTGACTGGCAGTAATACCAAAATCTTCAATAATAGCAGTTTGATAAATATTCGCTACCGCAACCGATGCGGGACCCGTGATCATCAAAATAATGGCACTCGTTAAAACGATCCACCAACCATAAAAAATCCCTTTTTCATTCTTCAAATAAAATGCCTCCATTCCATTAATTATATAATCTATACTTATCTTATCATAAAATAAAAAAAGTCGATATACATCGACTTTCTTTAAGCGGGTGAGGAGAATCGAACTCCCGACAACAGCTT
>JBHWOV010000041.1:0-14460 GCA_043424535.1 Aerococcaceae bacterium | reverse complement strand
AAAACATCATCGATCTAATAGAAAGCATGCTTCTTCACTTATCTCGGTCATTGTTATCATTGCACTGATTTTATTTTTTCCAGAATTATTAGAATCAGATCAGTCTACAATGACTATTGATACGGCCGAGCATGATCAATTAGCACAAACATTTGATGGAACCAATATGGAGATCCTTCCCAAATTAACTTTGTTGCCGATTGAAGTCGATCGAATTATTGATGGTGATACGATTGATGCTACATTATTAGGAGAACGTGTTAAAATTCGCTATTTAATGATTGATGCTCCGGAAATTGACCATGATCAATTAAAAAACAGTGAGCCATATGCTATTGAAGCACGTGATCTGAATGAAGCGCTACTAAATCGTTCGAAGCAAGTGTATTTGGAATTGGATGTGGGTCCAGCGACTGATCATTATGACAGAATTTTAGGATATGTCTATGCTGATGAAACATTAGTTTTGAATGAATTAGTTGTAGATGGACTAGCCACCGTTAGGTATGTAAATCCACCTAATAATTCTTATGAACAATTATTACGACGTTCAGAAGAAGAAGCGAAAGCTAAAGAACTAAATATTTGGAAATAAGGTGATTAAGTGAAAAAAATTAATAAAGTTTTGATTGCTAATCGTGGTGAAATAGCGATTCGGATTATTCGTGCCTGTCAGGAATTAGGTATTCAGACCGTTGCTATTTATGCTAATGAAGATATTGGGGCATTACACCGTCAAAAAGCGGATGAATCTTATTTAATTGGAGAAGGTTTAGGCGCCGTTGAATCTTACTTAGATATTGAAGGCATTATTCAATTAGCAAAAGATAAGCAAGTTGATGCTATTCATCCAGGGTATGGTTTCTTAAGTGAAAATCGTGTCTTTGCTAAGCGTTGTGCTGAAGAAGGAATTAAATTCATCGGTCCTGAATTAAGACACTTAGAAATGTTCGGTGATAAGACGAGCGCACGTGAAACAGCGATTGATGCGGGTTTACCTGTGATTCCAGGTAGCGATGGCACGATCGATAGCTTCGATGAATTAAAAGCTTTTGTAGATGAACATGGCTTGCCAATTATGATTAAGGCTGTGAATGGCGGCGGCGGTAAGGGAATACGTGTCGTCAAAGAGTTGGAAAATTTAGAAGAAAGTTATCGTTTAGCTAAATCAGAAGCGAAGACATCATTTGGTGATGATGCAATTTATGTTGAGCGTTATATCGACAAACCAAAACATATTGAAGTGCAGATACTCGGCGATGAGCATGGAAATATTGTGCATTTATATGAACGGGATTGCTCAATTCAACGTCGCCACCAAAAAGTTGTTGAAGTGGCACCTTCATTCAATTTATCTAATGAGATGCGACAACAATTAACGGATGCTTCCTTGCAATTAATGAATCATATTGGCTATGTAAATGCCGGAACAGTGGAATTTTTAGTTAGTGATGATGCATTTTACTTTATTGAAGTCAATCCACGTGTGCAAGTAGAGCATACAATCACTGAATTAATCACAGGTGTGGATATCGTTAAAACACAAATTTTAATCGCTGACGGTGAAAGTCTATTTGGCGAAGAAATCGGGATACCACAACAAGAAGATATTCCAATGAATGGGTATGCTATTCAAAGTCGTGTCACAACTGAAGATCCTGCAAATAATTTTGCACCCGATTCAGGAACAATTGTCGGTTATCATTCACCAGGTGGTGCTGGTATTCGACTCGATGCAGGAGATGCTTATGGCGGAGGAGTTATTCAGCCTTATTATGATTCACTCTTAGTGAAAATATCGACCTATGCAAGTACAAAGAAGGGCACCATCGAAAAAATGCGCCGGGCATTAAATGAGCTCCGTATTGTTGGTGTGAAAACAAATACACGTTATTTATTAAATATTATTGAAAATCCTGATTTCCAGTCGGGTAATTATGATACGACCTTTATCGATCAACATATTGAATTATTTAACTTTTTAGAACCACGTAATCGAGGAACGAAATTATTACATTATATTGCTAATGTAACCGTCAATGGTTTCCCGGGAATTGATGTTGATGATAAACCGGTCTTTGGACCACGGTCAATTCCAGAAATACCAGATTATGATTATCGTTTCCATGCTGAATCAGTCAATCAACATGGTCGTATTTGGCAACCGAAAAATCAAGAACAAGAAACATTTAAACAATTATTAGATCGTTCAGGACCTGACGCAGTCATTAAACAAATTCAAAATGAAAAAGATGCACTCATAACAGATACTACATTAAGAGATGCGCATCAATCTGTACTCACAACACGGCTGAGAACGAATGATATGATACAAGTCGCACCATTTATCAATGACCAATTAATTGATTATTTTTCATTAGAAATGTGGGGCGGTGCAACCTATGATGTTGCTTACAATTTCTTAAAAGAAAGTCCTTGGGATCGTTTAATCGATTTGCGTGTAGCGATACCAAATATTTTATTCCAAATGCTTTTACGTGCCTCTAATGCAGTGGGTTACACGAATTATCCAGATAATGTGGTCAAACGTTTTATTAACCAAGCTGCTAAAGATGGAATCGATGTATTTCGTATTTTCGACTCACTCAATTGGATTGAAGCGATGAAGTTCCCGATTGAATCTGCCCTTGAAACAGGAAAATTGGTAGAAGGAACGATTTGTTATACCGGTGATATTTTAAATCCAGAGCGTTCTGACTTATATACGCTTGATTATTATGTCAAATTAGCCAAAGAGATTGAGTCACTGGGCGTTCATACATTAGCAATCAAGGATATGTCAGGAATTTTAAAACCAGAAGCCGCTTATCAATTAATTAAAGCGTTGAAAGATGAAATTAATATACCTATCCATTTACACACTCATGATACGGCGGGGAATGGTATTACTACCTATTCAAGAGCGATTGACGCTGGTGTTGATATTGTTGATACAGCCAATGCAGCTTTATCTGGACAAAATTCACAACCTGATGCGAATGCACTTTATTATGCACGCCAGGGTACAGAGCGCTCTGTTAAAGTAAATGTTGAAGCAAATGATGCACTATCTGACTATTTCAAAGATACGCGTGAATATTATAAGCCTTTTGAGAGTGATCTCACGACAAATTGGACAAAAGTCTATGAATATGAGATGCCGGGTGGACAATATAGTAATCTTAAATTACAAGCAAGCTCATTAGGTCTCGGAGATAGATATGATGAAGTCTTATCCATGTATCACCGTGTGAACTTATTATTTGGTGATATTGTTAAAGTGACGCCTTCATCAAAAGTTGTGGGAGATATGGCTATCTTTATGGTCCAAAATGACTTGGATGAAAAGAGTGTTATTGAAGAAGGCTGGACTTTAGATTTTCCAGATTCAGTCGTGCAGTTCTTTAGAGGAGATATTGGCCAACCAGCAGGTGGTATGAATAAAGCATTGCAAGAAGTTGTCTTAAAAGATATTGAACCGTATGAAGAAAGACCAGGCAATTTATTACCGGACTATGATTTTGAACAAGGCGCGAAAGAAATTGAGGACTTAGTTTATGATCAAGTTCACGAACGTCATTTATTAAGTAATGCTTTATATCCAAAAGTATTCAAAGAATATTTAGGATTTATTGAAGAATTTGGAAAAATTGATATTCTTGAATCCCCAGTATTCTTTTATGGAATGAAACCTCATGAAAAAATTATCGTAACGCTAGAACCAGGGAAAAATCTATGGATTGAATTAACCAGTATTGGTGAATTGGATCATGAAGGCAATCGGATTGTCTATTTTAAATTAAATGGTATCCCAGAAGCAATCAAAGTCCAAGACCAACATGTTGAAACGACCGTAGTTCGTCGCAAAAAAGCGGATCGTGCCAATCCGAATCATATTGGTGCACAAATGCCTGGTAAAATTTATTCGATTGACGTCAAAGTCGGCGAAAATGTTAAGCAAAATCAAATACTCATGGTCACAGAAGCCATGAAGATGGAAACAGCAATCCGTGCTCCTAAAGATGGTACAATCCTATCAATTAATGCAAATGAGGGTGACACCATTGAAACGGGCGATTTATTAATTGAATTTGAAGAATAGAGGTAAGATCAATGCATTTTAGAAAGAAATGTTTCAGTTTTATATTAAGCGTTCTTGTTTTATCTGTGACTGTATTGCCCATTTCAGCAGAAGAAGTGCAAAGGGTTACGATTCGTTCCGTTGGTGATATTCTCGTTCATGATACTGTGTATCAAGATGCTTGGAATGGAGAAACATATGACTTTACCAAACAATTTGCTGCGGTAAAAAAATATATGGAAAATGCAGATATAACAACGGCGAATCTCGAAGTGATTGCCGCGGGAGACTTAACCGGTCCTCAATCTTATCCTCTATTTAGTTCGCCACCAGAAATAATAGACGCTCTTAAGGATGCAGGAGTAGACATCGTAACGAATGCCACAAATCACACGATGGATCATGGGAGCGAAGGAGCGCATCGATCTATTCAAGAGCTTAAAGATCGCGACATGATGTATGTCGGCAGTTTTGAAAGCTGGGATGATTATAATACTTTGCGTATTATCGAAGTTAATGGCTTAAAAGTAGGCTTTTTATCTTATAGTTATGGTGCGAATGGAAATTATATCCCTGAAGATGAACAATATTTATTGGCCCTCATTGATCCTGAATTGGTTAAACTGGAAACAGAATTACTCGCATCAAAAACGGACGTCGCAGTTGTCAATATGCAATTGGGAGAAGAATATGAATCATATCCTAATGAATACCAACGAGAAATTGTGAATATTGTCAGAGATGCAGGAGCGAATTTTTATTTAGGAGGCCATCCACATATTGTCCAACCATTTGATTACTTTAGCCCAAGTCAAGGTGCTTTATACTCTCACGGTAATTTTATTCATGGACAAGTGCAACCAGAGACAAAAATTGGTGGAATTTTTGAATATACATTTGCTAAATATCCCGGGCAAGATGATGTCGTCTTAGAAAAAATGCGCATGATGCCAACTTATGGATATGGTTATCCAGAGTTCACAGAGCATGGTGTCGTACCTTTAGCAGATGCTGCTGAATACGGTGTTGATGTTGAAGGGACATTTGCTGCGCTTCATGAAAAAATGCGTTACTATACGAATCATGTGGAAATTGTTGAATATTTAGATGAATAAATTAACAATTTATTCTACCCCATCGTCCATTGGATGATGGGTTTTTTATTTTTTTCAATTTTATTTTACATCATTCCAATTATTTTGTTTATTTATTAAAAGGGGTGTAAATTATGAAAAGAAAAATATTCTCAATTTTTATTATCGTATTTTGGATTGTATCTATGTCAGTTCAAGCAATCATTGCTTCAGAACAACCAGAACCATATATTTTAAGTCGCTTTATTACCATGATTCCATTAGAAAAAGAAAGGGCGATTGAATTAATTAAAGCTGCACAAACTAGCAAAACATATAATGATCAAATGGCGGCTGAAGAAGCATCATTATTGCATCAAATGGAAAGCATTCGAGAAGAATATGATCAGTTAAATCAAACGATCCATCAACTTGAATTTGGAGAACAAAATTCTTTAGCTACTGCCAATCGAGAGATGGAATCTGTCATAGAACAACTTTATGACCAAGCGATTCATGAATATGATGGATTTAATGAATTATCACAAGAGGCTCAATTGGCCATTCTTAGTGAGAATGAATCTGTCATTGAATGGCAAAATTATCTTAATGAAATACAAAATCAATTAAATGAGCTGATATCCCGTCAAAAAGAATTAGAAAACACTTATTATCAATTACAATATGAATACGACTCATTAGACTTTAATCAGGAACATATTATCGATGAACAGGAATTAAATCAAAGTTTAATGTATCCATATTCCATGGATTATTTAAATCCCAATACGATTTTATTAAATCAAGAAGCGAGTTTAGAAGATTTTCTCGTGCAAATTCATCAATATCTTAATCAATTTGTTCCAGATGCTTATCGAAAAGTTCGTTTCGAACAAATTTATGACATTTTTCAAAAACAAATGACTCCTGATGATTTAAGTATGATTTTGTCCAATAAACAAGCTATTCAATTTGATGAAGAAAGTTTGCATTATTATACTTATGCCCATGAATTATCTTTACAAGATATTGAAACATTAGCGCAATTTGGTTTGGATTCATATTATAAAACTAATAATTTAGATGCGTTTCATCAACTTTATAATCAAGTGATTCAAACAAAAGAGGGCCAGTATCACTATTTTAAAACGATTAATGAAGAAGCGCATGAAACTTTACAAAATCAATTAGTTACCTTCTTAAATAATAAAGAAGCATGGGATACAGATACGATAAATAAAGTCCAAAATTTACAAAGTAAGCACCAAATTAAATTAGTGTTCTTTGACGAAGGATCGAAAAAATGGCAAGTAAATGATACGGGCACGAGTGGTTTTTACGATTTTTATTATAATAAACGATTAGATTTGGTAGATGAAGCAATCATTGAAGAAGCATCTGATTATTCCTTTATGGAAAATAATGATGAAGTAAATCATGACGATGAAAATGCATATCATAATCAAGGCTTAAATAATCTTAAAGGAAAATTAATGGGTTCAGGATCAGGGAATAACAATAAATCTTTGCCTAAACCGAATACGCGACCAAAATTGAATGCTGGTAGACAATCGAGTCAATCGAGCGATGATAATCCAAGAAAGGGGAGTTTACCAAATACCGGTGAAAGTAATTGGCTTAATTGGGTAGCGATTGGATTAGTTATCGTGGCGATTGTCTTGTTGATTATTAATCGTTATATACGGCACCAAGAAATGAAAAAATATCATGACACGAAATTGGACTAATTCTCTCTAATAAATGATATAATTTATTGAAGAGGTGATTATATGGAAAAGAACTTTGATGAAATTGTACAAAATTTTGAACCAGTATTAGCAAAAGAAGCAGCAGATAAATTAGAAAATGAGACAGGGACGATCGTTTTTATCGGACGTCCTACATGTCCTTATTGCCGAAAATTTGTTCAAACACTTGATAAAGCATATGAAGAAAAAAATCTCGACATCTATTATCTAAATTCTGAAAATCCAGAAGATTTGGATGCTTTACAAGATTTTCGTGATAAATATAATATTCCAACAGTACCAGGATTATTATATTCTGATGGTGATAATGTGAAATCACGTTGTGATAGTTCGATGACATTAGAGGAAGTTTATTCATTTGTAGAAGCTAATTAACTAAATATTTAATATACGCGACAATATTACTTGTCGCGCTTTATTTTTTATTAAAATGTAGTTAATTTGTAATATTGTAACATTCACTTTTCAATTTATGAATGTTATTATACTAATTATAGAATATTTTATGAGGAGCAACTAAATGAATGAGAAATTTTTAAGGACAAGAAATGGGAAATGGATTTCCTTATCGATGTCAGTATTAGCTGCAGCATTAGTGTTAGCAAATCAACAAGATATTGTATCAGCTGATCAAGTAATCACTGATCCTACAACAACTCAACCTGAATCTTCAGACATAGTTGAAGAAAATACAGAAAATCAAGTGATAACAAATAATGAAGTATCTGGTGAAATGGTAGAAGATACCGAAACGACAGATGCAATACTTGAAACTCAGATAGAAGATGACTCTGAAGCTTTAGAAGTAGATGAAGTAATCGAAACAGATCAGACCTTAGAGGAACCTCAAGTATTGTCATCACCAACAGAAGAAGTTGTTGAAACAGTAGCAGAAGAGCCTGTTCAAGATCAAACAGATGCGGTTGAACAAGCTGAAACGATTACTAATCCATTAAATACTCATACTCCAGAGGAATTTATTAATAAATTTGGAGAAAGTGCTAGAAAAATTGCAGAAGATAATGATTTATATGCTTCTGTTATGTTAGCTCAAGCTGCTTTGGAATCAAGTTGGGGTAATTCAGAATTAGCTCAGTCGCCAAGTAATAATCTCTTTGGAATTAAAGGAGAATATCAGGGTAGTTCAAGAAACATCGAAACGATGGAAGATGATGGAACCGGAACACTTTCGCAAATAGAAGCTGACTTCAGAAGTTATGATAATTATGACGATTCATTGAATGATTATGCTCGTTTCTTAACCGGGAAGGATGCTTCTTGGCGCGAATCGTTTTATGAAGGTGCTCGACGTTCGGTCGCTCAAAGCTATGAAGATGCGACGGCTCACTTAACAGGAAGATATGCGACAGATATTCATTATGCTGATCGTCTCAATCGTATTATTTCGGAGTATAATTTAACTCAATTCGATACCCCATCGTTAGGCAACGCTCAAGTAGCTACAAGAGAAGTTGCTGCACCGCAAGTAGCAGTCCAACAAGCATCTACTCAACAAGTAGATGCACAACAAGTGGACACAGAGCAAATTGCTGTTCGTTCAGCTGCTAGAAGTGTTAGCTCAGTTCCAACTGTTAGTGTAAAATCTGGTGATACGCTTTATAGCATTGCAACTAAGAACAATATGACGGTAAATCAATTACGTCAATTGAATAATCTTAGCGGAAATGTTATTCATCCAGGACAAAAATTAGTATTATCACCAAATACAACGGCATCCAATGCAAACACAAATGGAAATACATCCGCTAATAATACAAATACAAGTGTAACCGTTAAATCTGGCGATACACTTTACCGTATTGCAATGAACCATAATATCACAGTAGAACAATTACGTCGTTATAATAATCTTTCAGGAAATGTTATCCGTCCAGGACAACAATTGAAAGTTAAACCAGATCAAACAGTGACTAAACCTGCTGAAAAACCACAAGAGACAGTTCGTCCAAATAATCCGACAACGTCAACAAATACCATTACAGTGCAACGTGGTGACACACTTTATCGTTTAGCATTGCAAAACAATATGACGGTTAATGAGTTACGTCAATTAAACCAATTATCAGGTAATATTATCGTTCCCGGTCAAACATTGAAGGTTAAAGGGCACCAATCGGCATCAAAACCTGCAGAGAAGCCTGCTGATACTAATAAACCAAATAATTCGAGACCAGATACAGTAACGGTTAAATCTGGGGATTCACTATACCGCATTGCTTCAGCGAATAATATGACGGTTGAGCAATTACGTTTATTAAATAATATCACTGGAGATATTATTCACCCAGGACAACAGTTAAAACTTAAAGGAACGACAAATACACCGGCTAAACCAGCTGAAAAGCCAACTGTTAAACCATCTACTCCAATTGCAAATTCTTACACTGTTCGAAACGGTGATACATTATATAAAATTGCAACTGCTAATGGTATGACAGTTAATCAATTAAAAGAATTGAATAATTTAACAAGTAATATCATTGTTACTGGTCAAAAATTAAACTTAACAAGAAATTCAAATACTAATACGAATACGCCACAAACAAATGTGCCAACTTATACTGGAAATAATTTACCAGACTTAACAAATGCACAAAGTGCCATTGTTAATTATGATGTGAAATTAAATGGTAAAGTGGAGCCATTTAGAACCACTTTATCAACTAGTGGTACTCCAGTCTCAGTATTAAAACATTTTGGACAAAAATATACTGTGACACGTGAATTTACACAAGGTGGAAATAAATTCTTAGAATTATCTCGTGATGGGGTTATTCAAGGTTATGTTCCTGCCTCAGCAGCTGTTCAAGTTCCACAAAATGTTCGCACAGTTTATTTAGATGCTGGTCATGGTGGAAGTGAATCAGGAGCTCATAGTTTTGGAACTGCAGAAAAAGACTTGAATATGGCAATTTCTAATCGACTTGCTGATCTGTTGAGAGGAAAAGGATATCACGTTTATGAAACACGTCGTACGGATAAGACTGTTTCTCTACACGATCGTTCAAAAGCAACGAATGAAATTATGCCAGACATCTTTGTAAGTATTCACCATAATGCGATGGCTAATCCTGGTTCTGCACGAGGAATCGAAGTTCTTTACCATGATCCACGTATTGATGAACCAAATTATACAACGATGGAACATCACAAAGGAACAAATATCATTCCTGAAGGCCGCCGTTTAGCACAATCACTGCAAACAGGATTAGTAAATGCGACCCAAGGTATTAACCGTGGTATTCGTCCACAAAACTTACATGTAACCCGTGTGACTGATGTACCTGCAGCATTAGTTGAACTAGGTTTCCAAGATAATTGGCATGATTATCAATTATTAACGAACAAAACATATCAAAACAAATTAGTCCAAGGATTAATTAATGGTATCGACGCTTATTTCGCAGGTATCAAATAAATATACATTTCGTGACACCTCGATCAATCGAGGTGTTTTTTTATGTGAAATTTTAAAAAATAATAATATATTTTGACTATTGATCAATATAAATTGCACTAAAACGGCTTCTATTAATTCACTTTGTGAAATTATATATATGTCAAACTGAATAAAACACTAACTATGAAAGCTTAAAATACCAATGTTTAGGTCGTTTTATCTCAATTTTTATAAAACATAACAAAAGATAAAACGAATTTATTAGATAATTCGTGTTATAATGAGCAAGTAAACAAACGAAGAGGTTACTAGGAGGTATATTGTGAAAGTAGTAATTATTGGAACAAACCATGCTGGAATTTCAGCAGCAAATACATTATTAGACAATTATGAAGACATTGAATTAGTAATGATCGATCGTAATTCAAACCTGAGCTATTTAGGTTGCGGAACGGCATTATGGGTAGGACGTCAAATTGATGGATATGATCATCTATTCTATACGCGCCCAGAAGATTTCGAACAAAAAGGTGCTAAAATTTTATTAGAAACAGCTGTTACAGATGTAGATTATGACAAACAAGTTGTCTATGCAAAGACTAAAGATGGCGAAAAAATCGAAGAGTCATATGATAAATTAATTCATGCGACAGGATCTAAACCAATCGCTCCTAATTTACCAGGCGCTGATCTTGAAGGAATGCATTTCTTAAAATTATTCCAAGAAGGTCAAGAAGTTGATTTAGCATTAACAGACCCTAATAATGAGACAGTTGCGGTCATCGGAGCTGGATACATTGGGGTAGAGATTGCTGAAGCAGCACAAAGACGGGGCAAAAAAGTCTTATTATTTGATGCAGCGCCAACTTCATTATCAAACTATTATGATACAGAATTAACATCAATCATGGATAAAAATCTTGAAGAACATGGTATTGAGACACATTTCGGTGAATTAGCGGAAGAATATATTGGTGAAAATGGCAAAATCGTTGGTCTAAAAACAACAAAAGGCGAATATGAAGTAGACGTCATTATTAATGCGATTGGCTTCTTACCAAATGCGCCATTTGCTAATGATCACTTAGAAACATTCGATAATGGTGCATATTTAGTAGACCGTACTTTTAAAACAAATGACGATAATGTCTATGCCATTGGAGACTGTGCAACGAACTGGTCAAATGTAACGAATAGCCCAACCTACATTGCTTTAGCTTCGAACGCTGTACGCTCTGGTATTGTCGCTGCTCACAATATTGGTGGTACTGAAATTGAGGGTGCTGGAATTCAAGGATCAAACGGTATTTCAATTTTCGGATTAAATCTTGTATCAACCGGTTTATCTGCTCGTTTAGCTGAAAAAGCAGGTTTCGATGTCAAAGTTTCTGATTTCGAAGATACTCAATTCCCAGTATTCATGCCTAAAAATGAAAAAGTAAAAATTCGTTTAGTATATGAAGCTGGTACAAATCGCCTATTAGGAGCACAATTATTATCTAAATACGATATCTCTATGGCGATTCATATGTTCTCATTAGCGATTCAAGAACAAGTAACGGTTGATAAATTACAATTATTAGATATTTTCTTCTTACCTCACTTTAATCAACCTTATAATTACATCACAATGGCAGCATTACAAGCAGATAAATAATCATAATAAAGATCATCCGAGGATGATCTTTTTTGTATAAATTGAAAATTCTTCAGAAATCGGTTACACTTTATTTATGATAGAAATTAGAATAGGGTGATCTTATGACAAAAACAGTTTACACGAACTATTGGGTAAACAGATATAATGATACAAGAAAAGAACATGGAAGTTATAATTCAGAAGAAGAAGCGATTGCAGGTATCGAAGCTTGGTGGGAATTACATAAGGATAATTATCAAAATGTTGAACATGAGCGAACAAATACCGGTGCTCTTGAAATAAATTATGGTGAAGACAATTATTATTACCGTATCGAATCGAGAGAAATCTCTGGTGATATTCCTGATGCTAGACCTAAAAAACGTCCAGCAGGAGAAATTGAACGTCTTCGCAAACAACATGACATTGATGATGAGTTATATCTATTTGAAGAGTTAGCTGAACCATATCAAGATCGTTTAATCATTGCTATGCATGATGGCCAAAAGCTATTGCAATATATATTTGATGAAAAAGGGCGTCCAGTTAGAAAATTTAAACAATAATAATTGTTTTTTAAGAAGCAATTTACGCCATAAAACTACTTTCTTAAGTATAATATCCTTTAGGAGAGTGATGCAGTTGGCAAATATAACTAAAGACATGCTTATTGGCGCCTGGACATTAAAAGATTATTATATTGAAGACGAGGAAGGAAATCGAAATTATCCTTTAGGCAAAGACTGTCAGGGAATTATTATGTATACACCAGATGGCTATATGTCCGCTCAAATGATGACACCAAATAGAAAAACATTTGCGATTGATAATATGCACAAAGGGACAGATGACGAGTATGCTGAAGCAGCTTCAGGATATCATGCTTATTCTGGTCGATTTGAATTTAATGAAACGAAACTGGAATTACGTCATTACATGGATGTGTCCTTGTTTCCTAATTATGTCGGTCAATCACAAATACGGACTGCCCAATTAAAGGACGATCATTTGTATATTTCAAATCCAAAATTTGGCAATCAAATGATTTGGAAAAAATTACCAATCAATAATTGAATCATAATACAAAAAAGAACTCCAGTTTCGATAACTAGAGTTCTTTCTTTTGTTAAACAGTTTTATGCGATCTATTTCTGGTGACAATCGTCGCAATCATTGCTGCAATAACTGCTGGAAGTATCCAACCTAATCCATTAGCGAACAAAGGCCAATTATCATTTAACCAATTAATAATACTAGAAAACACAGGAGCATTATTTAATGGCGTGGCTTTAATCATATCAAAAAATGCCAATGGGAAAGTCGCAATCAAAGACCAACGATAAACTTCTTTTTGATGATTAAATAAATTGGAAAGATTTGCTAAAACAATTATCACAATCGTAAATGGATAAATAAAAACTAATACCGGTAAACTTAAAGAGATAATTGCCTCGAGTCCGAAGTTAGCAATCGCAATTGATACAAAGATCAATATAGCGACCAAATTTTTATAAGCTATTTTACCTGGATACATAATTTGTAACATTTCTGCTGTAGAAATAATTAATCCAATACCAGTCTTAATACAAGCTACTGTCACAGTGATCAATAGCATAATAGAACCGAATTCACCTAAATAGTGATTCGCAATTTTTGCAAGAATTTGACCACCATTTGTAGAATGACCGAATAAATTAATTTGTGAAGCACCCATCCAAATAAGAGGGCCATAAATCAAAATCATCAATATGGAAGATACAATCCCTGCCTTTAAAACAGAACGACTAATGGTTTTAGAATCTGTAATACCTAAGCCTTTAATTGCTTTAATGACAATAATTCCGAAGGCCAGACTCGCAATCGCGTCCATAGTGTTATATCCATCTTGTAGTCCAGCAGATAGTGCATTTGTATCATAAGGTGCAGCTGGAACATTTACTGTGGGTGATCCCATCGGATTGATAAATGACATGACGATTAAAATACCAATTAACACTAGGAATATTGGATTTAAATATTTCCCTACAATATCAATGATATTTGATTTTGATAAACTAAAATACCAAACAATTCCAAAGAATATAAGTGAAAAAATGAATAAGCTCAATCGTCCGCTTGCAAAAGGCGCTACGCCAATCTCATGTGAAACCGTGGCTAGACGGGGAATAGCAAACAATGGACCAATAGTCAGATACAGTACTAAAGTAAATAGGCGTGCGATATTTTTAGGTAAAATGTATGTCGATAGATCATATAAATCATTGCGTTTTGTCACACCTAATGCATTGACTCCAAGTAAAGGTAAGCCAACTGCCGTTATAAGAAAGCCAATCATCGCTGGATATAAATTAGCAGCAGCTTGTTGACCTAGCATCAAGGGGAAAATTAAGTTTCCTGCACCAAAGAACAATCCAAACAACATGGATCCGATAACGAGTGCATTTTGTAATGTAAATTTATTATTCATGCGTTACACC
>JBHWOV010000040.1:0-22028 GCA_043424535.1 Aerococcaceae bacterium | reverse complement strand
AATATGCAGCGTCTTTGGCTATGAAAGTCTCATTAAGCGATTGACTATCTGTATCCGTTTGAGATTGAATTTCGTAATTGGATAATGTCTGTTCTTCATATTGTTCAAAATTTTCTTGAGTTTTTGCGATGGTTTTGTCATCATACTGGAAGGTTGTCTTTATTTCTGATTGCACTTGTTCTAGATTATTGATATTATCAGAAATTGCTAAATATAATTGTTCCTGATTATAAATATCAGCGACTTCTTCTGGGGAAAGCGCATCGGGAGAATTTTTAACATTCTCAATTATGCCACAACCTGAAAGCAAGAGCAGCAAAGCAAATAATGAAATAAAATGCGTTGTTTTCTTGGCCATAATATACTCCTCGTTGATTTATTTTACTGTTTGTATTTTATATTATTAGTCTATATTTGACAAATCAGGAATTGAGTTTTTTATTCAAAAATTAAACGCTCATCAATTATAACACCGACAATTAGAGGTCGTATTCCTTGACCTATGTTGACTAATAGCGTATAGTAGTAAAGTAAATAATATGAATGTTTATTATTAATCATTCAAGGAGGAATAGAATGAATTTAGTACCAACAGTAATTGAACAAACATCACGTGGTGAACGTGCTTATGATATTTATTCACGTCTCTTAAAAGACCGTATTATCATGTTAAGTGGTACCGTTGAAGATAACATGGCTAATAGCATTATCGCTCAATTGTTATTCTTAGATGCACAAGATCCTGAAAAAGACATCTATTTATATATTAACTCACCAGGTGGGAGTGTGACAGCAGGATTAGCGATTTATGATACGATGCGTTTCATCAATGCAGACGTCCAAACGATCGTTATCGGAATGGCAGCATCAATGGGATCTGTGCTTTTAGCTGCAGGAGAAAAAGGTAAACGCTATGCCTTACCGAACTCTGAAGTAATGATTCACCAACCATTAGGTGGGGCTCAAGGTCAAGCAACAGAAATTGAAATTGCGGCACGTCATATCTTAAAAACACGAGACAAATTAAATCAAATTTTAAGTGAAGCGACAGGCCAACCGATTGAAGTCATTGAAAAAGATACAGATCGTGATAATTACTTAACAGCTGAAGAAGCTTTAGAATATGGTTTAATTGATGGAATTTTAGACAATTCTAAAGAAATCAACGAAAAATAATGATAAATAAAGGGACGACCGAATGGTCGTCTTTTTTTGTCTGCATGAAAAGATGTTTGTTAGTTTATAAACTAACAACAGAATGTAACGAATTCTATTCGTGTCATTTCATAATCTTTGATATAATGCTTGAGAGAAAGTGGGTGCCATGTTGGAAGAAGAACGAATTGTTGGAACGGTCGAAGCAATCTTTTTTGAGAATCCGCGAAACTTTTATAAGGTAGTGAAAATTCTCGTCAATACAGAAGAATCGAGTATCTTATTGGATGATGAATTGGTGATTACGGGACAATTCGCGACACTACAATATGATACGGACTATGAATTTTACGGTAAGGTGACGGTGCATCCGAAATATGGGGAACAATTTGCGGTCAGCCGGTATCAACAATTATCGCCAACGACAGTCAATGGATTGATCGAGTATTTGTCGAGCTATCGCTTTAAAGGTATTGGTCCCGTATTGGCTGAACGGATTGTCGACACGTTAGGTGAAGATACTTTAGATCAAATTATGGCCAATCGCCGTGTATTAGATGATATTCCTGGTTTAAAAAAGTCGGTAGCCGATGACCTCTATGAAACATTATTAGAACATGAAGGAACGGAACGTGTCCTACTGAAATTGACTGAATGGGGCTTTGGAAAAACTTTATCAGAAAAAATTTATCAAAAATATGAAGGTAAAGCCGTTTCCATTATTGAGGAGAATCCTTATCTTTTAGTCGAAGAAATCGAGGGAATTGGTTTCAATCGCGCGGACCAGCTAGCGGAACAATTAGGATTTGAGGCGGACCGCCTTGAACGCATTGTCGCGGGTATTTATGAAAGTGTCGCCCGCATTACGAATAGTGACGGGGACACTTATGTCGAAGAAGAACGTGCGCTTGAGGAAGCTCAAAAATTGCTGGAAGCTAGACGTCCTTTATTATTATCGCATGATTTAATGATAGTAGGACTCAATAAAGCGATTCAAGATGAACATTTGAAACGTTTAGATGGTTGTTTATTATTACCTAGCGTCTATTATGCTGAAGTCAATATTGCAAATCAATTGCATCGCTATTTAGAATTTGAAAATGTTGACCGCTTTAGTCCTGAAGAAATTGATGACGCGCTTGATGAGTTGAAGGAAATTACCAACACGCCTTATGATGCGGACCAACTCACTGCACTTCGTTTAGCGATTGGATCGCCTATCTCGATTATTACCGGGGGACCGGGGACTGGGAAGACGACGCTCATTAAAGGGCTGATTCATTTACATACCATCCTGCATGATTTGGAAATTCCAGAAGATGACTCAGGTGAAGATCAAGATATTTTACTCGCAGCACCGACGGGACGAGCTGCTAAAAGAATGAATGAAACGACCGGTCTCTATGCATCAACGATTCACCGCATGATTGGTTATAATCGTGATAGTGATGTCGATAATTTTTATGGTGAAGAATTGGAAGGTTCATTATTAATTGTGGACGAGATGTCGATGGTCGATGTGTGGTTAATGAATTGGCTGATGCAATCGATTCCTTATCATATGCAAGTTGTTTTCGTAGGCGACCGCGATCAATTACCTTCTGTAGGTCCAGGTCAAGTGTTCGCAGATTTGATTGACTCCGGCGTTATTCCGACGAATGTCTTAACCAAGATTTACCGACAAACCGATGATAGTACGATTGTTGATTTAGCCCATCATGTTCGTCAAGGGCAATTACCCAATGATTTTCTGACGAAGCAACATGACCGGACCTTTATTCCAGTTGGAGCCAATCAAATTGGCAATGCTGTATCACAAATTGTCGAACATGCGATGACGAGTCATTTTAATGCGACGACTTTACAAGTACTAGCACCAAAATATAAAGGCCCTGGTGGGATCGATGAGCTCAATCGTTTATTACAAAATCAATTGAATCCACCGAAAAAAGGCAAACGTGAAATCACGCATTTCGATCGGACGTTTAGAGTCGGAGATAAAGTTCTCCAACTGGTGAATGATACTGAAAATGGGGTTTTTAATGGAGATGTCGGTGAAATTGAGATGATTTTGACGAAGGAAGAAACCGATTCGAAGGTTGCTGAAGTAGTCGTCATGTATGATGACCGAGAGATGACCTATCAACAATCCGACTTAGGACAAATCACTTTGGCTTATTGTATGTCCATTCATAAGGCACAGGGGAGTGAATATCCGCTCATTATTTTGCCACTCGTGGATAAATATTCCCGTCTTTTGCGCAAAGATTTATTGTATACGGCGATTACTCGGGCTCAAAAAAGTCTGATCATGATTGGAAATCCGGAAAGTTTTCAAATTGCGGTGATGAAAGAGCAACCACCACGTCAAACATTGCTTAAAGAACTGTTGCAAGTACGTTTCGGCAATGAATTATTAGCTGAGGATTTAGAAGAGGCTGAAGAAGAAGCGGTGGAAGCTTCGGATGAAGATAAAACAGTCAATGATGCGGGCGAAGAGAACGAAATAGCAACATCAGATGATGCACCCAAAGCAATATCTTTGTTTACAGAGAACGGCGCAATGGAAGAAGTGGCTAAAAAAGAAGAGGCCATCGAAGAACAATTGTCTTCCATGCCAGACGCACTAACTCCTGAGACAATGCATCTCATTGATCCAATGATTGGGATGGAAGGTATTACACCGGAACAATTTATGGACGATGTCACACGACCATAGAACATAGCACGCTGAAGTATCGATAAGTGGTACATTAGCGTGTTTTTTTATTAGTGCATTCTGCTGTTTTTACGAATGCACGTTCAATTACTTGAGGGCTTATTAATATTCAGCGAATTGATCGCAAAAAGTCTGTTGCTTATGAATAGACATCTGATATATTATATTTATTATAAGTTTAAAGTTAAGCAAAAGGAGAAAATTAACATGAAAAATAAAATGAATATGAAATCAATCCGTCACCTAGTGTTATTATTAGCATCGACGACTTTATTAGTGGCTTGTAATGAAACGAATGAGACAGATACAACAAGTGAAGAAATTGTGACAGAATCTGTGACGGAAGAAACCGTTTCTACGATAGAAGAGACACAAGAAACAGAGTCAATCTCTGAGGAATCTGAACAATCAGATGCATCGGCAGAGGATGCGGAAGAAGTCACCGCAAAAATTGCGATTATTATTGATGGTGAAGAACAAACAGATTTAAGCCAAGAAGTGACTGTACCAGAAGGCACGACATTAATGGAAGCGATGGAAGAACATTTCGACATTGTTCATTCGGACGGCATGATTACGTCTATCGAATCGCATGAGCAAGACGGAGATGCAGGACGCTATTGGTTATATGATGTGAATGGTGAGATGGCAAGTGTTGGTGCGGGTGATTATGAGTTAGCTGAAGGTGATCTCGTAGAGTGGAAATTAGAAGACAGTGACTTCTAAAAAAAGTTACTTTACTGTCAATCGAATTGCTCTATTAGCAGTTTTAACAGCATTTGTGACGGTGGGACGTTTAGGATTTGCCTTGCCTTTTTTACCGAATATTCAACCTGTGACTGCGATGTTAATTATCATTACATTAACCATCGGGACAATCGATGGACTAGTGGTAGCTGTCTTATCATTAATACTATCTAGTGTCTTTCTCGGTATGGGACCTTGGGTCATTATGCAAATTCTTTCATTCGCATTGATTGTTATGTTGACTGCAATCATCAAACCGCTTTACCGCTTTGGTTCGCTCACAAATCGCATTGTATTTGCTATTTGGGCTGGATTAACGGGAATCATTTATGGGTTTGTTATTTCTTTTTTATCCTATATTTTTTATGATATGAGTAGTTTCTGGGTTTATTATTTGAATGGCGTTTATTTTGATCTGTTACATGGGATTGGAAATATTGTCTTTTTCTTCATTTTGGAACCCATTCTTGTTCCTTTAATTCGCAAAGGATTAAAAAAGAATCATATGTGATGGAATTGAATGATTATTAACGACTGATTTTTCAGTCGTTTTTCTTTTGGATAAAATAACACCCTCAGAATACAGTCTGAGGGTATTTGATTGAATTATTTAATTTCGCCGACTTGTGAGAGGTCGGCTTATGATTTTCCCGGCAAATAAAAAGGATAAGAGGCCACCTTAAATTCATATTCATAAGGTAATTTAACCAGTGGTTCACCGTCCACTTGACCGCGAACGGGATCGTGAACTGATAGGTGTAGTTTTTGGCCTTTAATTTGCGTAATATAAGGTGACTCATCATGCGTATGCGATTTTAAAACACGTGGGATAATATCTCGAACAGAACGAAAAGTGATGTCATGATAGACAACAAGAGCGATTTCTTGAGCAGCTGGATTGACCGTATTATCAATTAATATGCCCCCGCCGACATAGGCATGATTCATGACCGTTACTAAACTCGCATTATCAAAGTGATAGACCGATTCGTCCATCTTTAATGACACTTGGAAATGGGGAATTTCGGGAAGTGTCAATGCTAAAGCGATCCGGTATTGCATGGCCCCACTAATAAATTGATTGACTGACGGATTGGCGCTTAATTTATGGCGATTATAATTAACTGCAGCATCAAATCCGAAACCATGATTATTCACAACGACAGACTGTGTACCGTCTACTAAATTGCGTTCATGGATGACCGGAACATCCACAGGTTGGCGAGCATACATCATATGTTCAATCATGTCTCTTGGAGTGCAGCCATTGGACCAGACTCGGTGGAAGTCATTACCGCCACCTGCGGCAATATAAGTGATCGGCGGACGTTCGTTCATTAACATGAGAGCGGTCACTACTTCATGTAATGTTCCATCTCCACCAATTACAATCAATTGGTTGAGAGGGGGTGTATGATTTCGATTCATAATTTGTTGGACGATTAGTTCAGCAGTATTATATGTATCCGTAAAATAACTCACAACATTCATTTGAAAACCAGACAGAATATCGCTGACTTCCTGCCAGACTTTCTGTCCCTTGCCACCACCTGATTCAGGATGACAAATAATATGTACGCGATTCATTGAGCTCCTCCTCTTCATTTTTATATTATACTAAATTTTAAAAAGATTGGTACTCGTATATCCTTCTTTCGTCATAATTTCTGAAGCGAATCCGCTATAAATCAATGAGGCTTTATGCTAGAATGGGGATACTATACACTTTGAGGGGAATCAGATACAGTGAAAATTATTGATGGTAGAAAACGTTCAAAAGAACGCATGACACAATATAAAAAAGCAATTGAATTATTACAAACGATGGATGTTTCACCAAAATTAGTGGTGGTGACAGTAGGTAATGACCCAGCAAGTAAAGTTTATGTCGGCCAAAAACAAAAACGGGCTCAAAATTTAGAGATGCGTTTTGAATGGGTAGTGCTCGAAGAAGATGTAACACAAGAAGAATTAGTGGCCGAAGTCGAAAAGCGTAATGAAGATCCTGAAGTATCCGGATTGATTGTGCAATTGCCATTACCAGAACATCTCGATGAACAAGCCATTATTCAAGCAATTGCGCCAGAAAAAGATGTCGATGGCTTCCATCCTTATAATATCGGGCAATTAGTCAAAAATCAGGCACAATTAGTTCCATGTACGCCTAAAGGCATCATGGACTTATTAAAAGCCAATGATATCCAAATTGCAGGCAAACAAGTCGTAATCATCGGACGCAGCCAAATTGTTGGTTTGCCATTAGCATTAATGATGACACATGCAAATGCGACTGTTTCTGTTATTCATAGTCAAACACCGAATCCGAATGCTTTAATTGAACAAGCCGATATCATTGTCACAGCAGCTGGAAATCCGGATGCGATTGACGAAGAGGCTATTTCTGAAGGAGCAGTCATTGTAGACGTATCGATTCTTCGTGGTGAAGATGGGAAATTGCATGGCGATGTAGACGTTGAAAAAGTTCAAGACAAAGTCGCAGCAATCACACCGGTACCAGGTGGAGTTGGCCCCATGACTGTGGCTATGTTAATGGAACAGACGATTCTTTGTGCTTGTCATCAAAACAATATTGATCCGGACACTATTTTTGGAGAAATATAATGGCGTCACGCGATCATGATAAATATTTAACGGTCAAAGCTCTATCGCAATATATTCGGGCAAAATTTGACCGTGATCCTTATTTACAACAAGTATTCGTTGTCGGAGAAATATCGAATTACCGTAAACGACCAAATGCCCATCAATATTTCAATCTCAAAGATGATAATGTGCAAATTAATGCGGTGATGTTTAAATCAGCCTTTAATAAAGTTCTCTTTGAATTGGAAGAAGGCATGAAAGTATATGCCAGAGGTCGCGTTCAGACTTATCCAGCCAGAGGAACATATCAAATTATTATTGATCATTTGGAACCGGACGGATTAGGTGCCTTTTATTTGGCCTTTGAACAATTGAAGAAGAAATTGCAACAAGCCGGCTGGTTTGACCGACCTAAGCGAGATATTCCAATTTTTCCGAAAAAAATTGCGATTGTCACGAGCCCAACAGGTGCAGTGATTCGTGACATTATCACAACTGTAGAACGACGTTATCCTATTGTTGAGCTCGTAGTCTATCCTACACGTGTTCAAGGTGAGGAAGCCGTCGCTGAAATTCAAGCGGCTTTTGAAGCGATTCAAGCGCGTCATGAAGAATATGATACGGTGATTGTCGCCCGAGGTGGCGGTTCGATTGAAGATTTATGGTGCTTTAATGATGAGAAAGTCGCAGAAGTAATTCTTAATTGTTCGGTGCCAGTCATTTCATCTATTGGTCATGAGACCGATACGACCATTGCTGATTTAGTGGCTGATTTACGAGCACCCACTCCGACCGCTGCTGCCGAAATGGCTGTACCGGTCTTAGTTGATGTACTAACGACAGTTAATCAATGGCAAGAACGTCTCATCTATGCGATGACGCAACGCATTGGTCAATCACGTAAACAATTGGAACGTTATAGTCAGTCTTATGTGTTGAAACAACCAGACCGTTTATATCAGCCTTTCTTGCAGTCATTGGACCAATGGCAAGACCGTTTACATAGAAGTCAGAAGCAATACTTGCAAAATACGCGTTATGCTTACCAACAACTCGAACAACGATTGATTGGACAGTCACCGAAGCCACGTATTGAATTTCATCAACATCAATTAGCGACACAACAAGAACGCCTGCATCAACGCTTTGGTCAACAATTACTGGACTTAAAAAAACAACGCCAATCATTAGAACAATTATTGGAAGCACATAGTCCGATCAGTATCGTTCAACGTGGGTATGCGATTACTGAACAATCCGACCACATCGTTCATTCGGTTGAAGCGCTTGATGCGACTCAACCATTGACAGTACGCTTTATTGATGGCCATGTTGAAGCGACGATTAATGAAATTATTACAGATCCAAAGGAGATGCAAGATGAGTAAACAAGAAACACCGACTTTTGAAGAGGCGATGTTGCAATTAGAAAATATTGTGAAACGTTTAGAGCAGGGAGATCTTCCCTTAGAAGAAGCTTTGTCAGCATACAAAGAAGGCATTAAATTAAGCCAATATTGCCAAAAAACGCTGACAGATGCTGAAGAAACGGTTACAAAAATGATGACAGAAAATGGCGAAGTGCCATTGGATGGAGGTAACAATGACGGCTAAACAGTTAAAAAAATTACGCAAACATTTTGAAGAACATTTAAATGAACAATTATTTGAAAGTAATGCGGATATCGAACTTTTAAAGCCAATGATGTATTCGCTGCAAAATGGTGGTAAACGTCTGCGTCCGACATTATTATTGGCGATTCTTTATATTTATGGTTCGAAAAAAATCAAATTAGGATTGAATACCGCAACGGCATTAGAATTTGTGCATACTTATTCTTTGATTCATGATGACTTACCAGCCATGGATAATGATGATATGCGCCGGGGACAGCCGACAAATCATAAACAATTTGATGAAGCGACGGCCATTTTGGCAGGGGACGCACTCTTAACGGATGCCTTCGGCTTGATTGTCGAAGATAATCAACTGAAACCGAAACAACGCAATCAATTAGTAGCGATGTTAGTGTCCGCAGCGGGATCTCATGGCATGGTTGCCGGTCAAATTAAAGATTTACAATCTGAGTCACGCACGATTGAATTGGATGAACTCAAAGAAATTCACCATAAGAAGACAGGTGAATTATTTCTATTTTCTGTTGAGGCAGCCAGTGTCATTTTGGATTTAGAAGAGAAAGTCCGCGATCAGATTACAGAATTTGGACGTCATTTCGGTTTGGCTTATCAGATTCATAATGACTTGAAAGATCTCACTGGAAATGAATTATTAACCGGTAAATCGGGCGTTTCTGACATTGAAAATGAAAAAAATACTTATCCCTATTTATTAACAACGCAAGGTGCATTGGATGCTTTACAAGAGGAAATCGATCACATTCAAACGATTATTCAAGAATTAGAAGATTTAACATCCAAACCATTTAGTTTCTTAAATGCCTTTGTGGATTATATTTCATTGGATACATTGGGCGAAGGATTGGTGCCATGAAAAAGGAACGGGTCGATAAATTAGTCCATCAAGCAGGACTGACGCAATCTCGAGAACAGGCACAACGTTTGATTATGGCCGGGCAAATTTATGATGATAAGGAACAACGCTATGACAAAGCCGGAGAGAAGATTCCTATCGACACGGTACTTTATATCAAAGGCGATAAACCTAAATATGTGTCGCGCGGTGGCTTAAAATTAGAAAAAGCCATCGAGACATTTGAGATTGATATGACTGACCAGATTCTATTAGATATTGGTGCATCTACCGGTGGTTTCACCGATGCTGCGCTGCAAGCCGGAGCCCAATTAAGTTATGCATTGGATGTTGGCTATAATCAATTGGCTTATCAATTGCGCCAAGATCCGCGCGTTGTCGTCATGGAAAGACAAAATTTTCGTTATGCACAACCTGAAGATTTTACGCAAGGACAGCCAACGATTGCTTCGATTGATGTGTCCTTTATTTCATTATCATTAATTTTACCGCCACTAGTTGATATTTTAAAAATAGGTGGGAGTGCTTTGACATTGATTAAACCTCAATTCGAAGCAGGACCAGAGCGGATTGGAAAAAATGGTGTGGTGCGTGATCCAGCAGTTCATGAAGCGGTGCTGAATGAAGTGCTCGCATTTATTAGTGAGATTGGCTTTACGATTGCTGATTTGACCTATTCACCGATTAAAGGTGGCGAAGGGAATATTGAATTTTTAGCGCATTTAATCAATCAAAAAGAGCCAAATAATGATTCGGCTCAACGCATCGATGTTCAACAAATTGTCCGCGATGCCCATCAAGTGAAGTAAGCGCGTGTGAATAATAAATGGTTTTATTGATGAGGACGATGGATGAGCCAGGAAGAGAAGGAGAGTGCCATGTTAGTCACATTATCGATTGAAAACTTTGCGATTATCGATGCGGTTCAAATTGATTTTACTGATCAAATGACCGTTTTATCAGGTGAAACAGGAGCTGGAAAGTCGATTATTATTGATGCCTTAGGCATTTTATGTGGTGGACGAGGTTCCACCCGTTTTATTCGTGAAGGCTGTGACAAATTGATTATTGAAGGGCTCTTTCGACTGAAGGAAATTGAATCTGTTCATGCCACATTACAAGAGGTTGGTGTTGAAACAGATTTGACCGAAGAACCTTTAATTATTCGCCGAGAAATACAACATTCTGGTTCGAATATTATTCGCATTAATGGGCAGTTAGCTAATGTGTCGACATTGAAGCAAATAGGTCATCATCTTAGTGATATTCATGGACAAAATGAGCATCAAGCCTTATTAAATCCCGCCGAACATTTGCATTTACTCGATGCTTTTGGTGATAAAGACCATCACGAATTACTTGCAGATTATCAGACCGCCTATCAACAATTTAGAAAAGAACGCCAAGATTGGCTGGCCAGTCATGAGGATGAAGCAGCGCAAAGTCAGCGCCTAAGCTTTATCGAATTTCAAGCACAAGAAATTGAAGCGTTGGAACTCGTTGAAGGTGAAGATGAAGAGTTGGAAGCATTAAGTCGCCGACTCCAGAATCAACAAGCATTGGTGCAACATTTAGGAGAATTAAATCAATTATTTTCTGAAAGTGATCAAAGTATTTTAACGCAAATGGAGAAAGCTCAAAGTGTGTTGACAATATTGGCCGATTTGGATGAGACCTATCAGCCTTTAACTGAACGATTGGATCATTTAGTGTATGAAATGCAAGACTTAGCTGCGACACTGGCGACGACTACTTCGATGGATTCGCTTGATGAACAGTCTTTTGATGAGATTGAAGAACGTTTGATGACTTTGAGTCAAGCCAAACGTAAATATCATCGCACCATTCCAGAAATCATGGCTTATTATGATGAGATATCCGAAGAAATTTATCAAATCACGCACCGTGAACAATATTTAAATCGCTTAGCCAAGGAGTTGCTCTCGAGTTATGAAAGGGCTATGGAAGCAGCGAGTGCTTTGCATCAGTCAAGACAACAATTAGCAAATGGCTTACAAGAAGCCATCTTAGCGGAATTAAGTGATTTATATATGGAAAATAGTCGCTTCGAAGTAAGATTTAAAGAACCGCGAAGGGATGAGGTTTTAATGGCGACATTGGAGGACGATGAAAAAGACGCTTCATTAATGTATTTACAGCCTTATGGTTATGATCAAGTTGAATTTTATGTCGCAACCAATATTGGTGAAACGATGAAACCATTGATTAAAGTAGCGAGTGGCGGAGAATTATCGCGTTTTATGTTAGCGCTGAAGACGGTTTTCAGTCGCAATGCGGAACCGAAAACCATGGTTTTCGATGAAATTGATACCGGTGTCTCAGGACGTGTCGCTCAAGCGATTGCCGAAAAAATGGTTTCGATTGCACAGCGCCATCAAGTGCTAGCTATCACCCATCTGCCACAAGTAGCAGCCATTGCGCAAACACAATTATATATTACTAAAGCAGTGGTTGATGATCGAACGGTCTCGAAAGTACAAACACTCGACCGCGAAGAACGTCAACAAGTCGTCGCCCATATGATTTCTGGTGAAGAGACGACTCAAGCATCTTTAGAATTAGCGGATGAATTATTAGCATTTCATCCGACTGAAAGGCGTGATAAGAATTGACTGATCAACAAATCCCACTAATCGTTTTAGCCGGACCTACAGGCGTGGGTAAGACTGATCTTAGTATTTATTTAGCCGAACAATTTGATGGTGAAGTGATTAATGGCGATAGTTTACAAGTATATCAAGGTTTAGATATCGGGACGGGCAAAATCACCCCTGAAGAAATGAATGATGTACCGCACCATTTATTAAATATTTTACCACCGGATGCCACTTATAATGCGAGTCTCTTTAGAGATCAGGCGAGTGAGAAAGTGCGTGCGATTCACAATCGTGGCAAACTCCCTATCGTTGTCGGTGGTACCGGGCTTTATTTGGAAGGTTTGTTATATGATTTGTCCTTTGGAAAAGTCGAAGATCCCGAAAAAAGAGCTGCATTGGAACAAGAAGCCAAAATCATCGGCGCGAAGGCCTTATGGGAGCGATTAGCCGCAATCGATCCAGTTGCCAGTGAAAAAATACCTTATCAAAATGTTCGTCGAACCATTCGTGCTTTAGAAGTGATTCATGCGAGTGGGGAATTATTTTCCCAGCAGAGCGAACATCAAGAAAAGCAATCCGTTTTTAATGAATTATTGATAGTCCTTGATCGTCCACGCGAACTACTATATGACCGGATTAATCGACGGGTCGAAGGTATGGTCGAAGCCGGTTTAGAAGCAGAAGTGCGTGAACTCTATGAACAGGCTAAGCCTGAACAATGGCAAAGTCTTCAAGGCATTGGCTATAAAGAATGGTTCCCTTATTTTGAAGGGGAACAAACGGAAGACCAAGTCATTGCTCAAATCCAACAAAATTCAAGACGTTATGCGAAGAGACAATTAACTTGGTTTCGCAATCGGATGAAACAGCCACATTGGCTCAATATGGAAGATGTAGATGCCAAAACGCAAGCCGCAGAATGGATTCAAGAACATTTAATGAAAGGAGGATGCATGCATGATTGAAACAGGTGTCCAACCAGAACGTGTGTTATTAATAGGTGTGCAGACACAACAAGTCACGGATGAACAATTTGATAATTTATTGAAGGAATTAGCGGCTTTGACGAAGACGGCGGGCGGTGTTGTTGTCGAACAAGTGACACAAAAACGTTCGACGGTTCATAATCGCTCACTGGTCGGCTCGGGAAAACTCGAAGAAATCGAAGCCCTGGTCGACGCGCGTGATATCGATTTAGTTATCAGTCAAAATGAATTGACACCCTCGACGAATAATTATTTAGAAGAGGCGATCGGAGTGCGTGTCATTGACCGCACACAATTAATTTTGGATATTTTTGCGATGCGAGCAAAAAGCCGTGAAGGTAAATTACAAGTTGAGATGGCACAATATGATTATCTCCTCCCACGCATTGTCGGAAAAGGACTTCAACTTTCACGTCAAGGTGGGGGAATCGGTACGCGTGGACCGGGGGAAACGCAATTGGAAAGTGACCGTCGTTATATCCGTTCGCGCATGCTAGCGATTAATAAAGAGCTCCAACAAGTTGAAAAGCACCGTGAAAGAACGCGCCAACGGCGACTGAATGGTCGCGAATTTAATATTGGACTGATAGGCTATACCAATGCTGGGAAATCGACATTGTTAACAGAATTAACAAAACAAGATACATATATTAAAGACCAATTATTTGCGACACTCGATCCATTAACACGAAAATTTAAAATTCATGGTCATGATGCGTTCACCATTACCGATACCGTTGGTTTTATCGAAGATTTGCCTACAGAGTTGGTGAAGGCATTTGAGTCTACTTTAGAGGAAATTCGCTATATGGATTTATTATTGCATGTTGTCGATGCGAGTCATTCCGCGTCTTTGATGCATGAAGAGACGGTGCTTTCTTTACTTAATGATTTAGAAATTTATGATGTTCCGATATTGACCGTATATAATAAGGTTGATCAATTGACGGGACATTTTGAGCCGACCCAATTTCCAAATATTGTTATGTCAGCAAAAAATCCAGAAGACATCGAACGACTGAAGTCTGAAATTTGGGATATGTGTATCGCGCATGCTGAACCTTATCAAATGCGTGTCTTACCTGAAGAAGCTGATTTACTCGCTTTATATCAACAAAATACTTTAGTGACATCGATTGAATTTAATGAAGAAGACGAATATTATGAAATAACGGGTTATCGTAACCCGATTAAGAGAGAAAAGGAGGAAGAGAGCGAATGATTACAATGAAAGATTTTATAGCGGAGGACGATCCACGTTTACGAGAAGCATCTCAAGAGGTGACTTTCCCGCTAAGTGATGAAGAGAAAACATTAATTGAGGAAATGCGCACCTTCCTCATCAATAGCCAAACGCCGGAAATCGCAGAAGAGTATGGATTGCGTGCGGGTGTAGGTGTTGCGGCACCGCAATTAGGAATCAATAAGCAGATTTTTGCGGTGTATTTAACGGAATTGGATGAAGAAGGTGAAGTAGTCGATGTGATCATTGATGAAATTTTCATCAATCCAAAAATTACCCGTCACTCAGTAAAGCAAGCAGCACTTCCTGAAGGAGAAGGATGCTTATCTGTACGTCGTGCGGTACCGGGACTTGTACCACGACCACGCCGAGTGACCTTGACCTATCAAGATCCGGAAGGCGATGAATATGAAGTAAAATTACGCGACTATGAAGCGATTGTCGTCCAACATGAGCTGGATCATTTAAAAGGTATTTTATTTTATGACCATATTAATGAACAAAATCCTTGGCAAGCAGACGAGAATACGGTCGTGCTATAATATTTCCTTAAGGAAGAATCCAAACGAGAACACTTTGCTCGGATGGATTTTTTTGTTTGCAAAATATTATCTTGATTGAAAGGAAAAACAATTTAAAGAAAACGCTATTTTATTGATTCACATCGTTTTTAAATTTCTCACGATGCAATCATTAGCATGTAAGTAAACACTAAAAAAGTTTGTGAAACAATTAACATAAAGTAAGCGCTTTCAATGAAGAATGTTGATTATTAGCTAATAGAATGTAAAAAATAATGTGAAAAATTTCACCAATTCTATTTACTTTTCGGAAAAAACCGTGTATGATGAATTTGTAAATAAGAGGAGGAAGAAAAAATGACTGAGAAAGTTCAAGAAGTGAATGTCCCGGAAATGATTAATGAATTAGTAGAAAATGGTCTTAAAGCCCTCGAAGACTATAAAAGATACACCCAAGAAGAAATTGATTATATTGTAGCAAAAGCATCTGTTGCTGCCTTGGATGCGCATGGTATTTTAGCAAAAGAAGCGACCGAAGAAACACAACGCGGTGTTTTTGAAGATAAAGCGACGAAAAACTTGTTCAGTTGTGAGCATGTTGTCAATTCTCTCAGAGGAATGAAGACCGTTGGTATTGTCGATGAGGATGATGTTAAAGGATTAACTTATATCGCAGAACCATTAGGTGTGCTAGCTGGTTTGACGCCAACAACGAATCCAACATCAACAACGATTTTTAAAGCATTAATTGCTTTAAAAACACGAAATCCAATTATTTTCTCATTCCATCCGAATGCCTTTGCAAGTTCTAAACATGCTGCAGATATTGTTTATGAAGCAGCGATCAAAGCAGGGGCACCAGAAAATTGTATTCAATATGTACCACATGTTTCATTAGAAGCGACAGATCAATTAATGAATCATGACGGAATTGCGAGTATCTTGGCTACCGGCGGGAATGCCATGGTTAAAGCCGCTTATTCATGTGGAAAACCAGCACTCGGAGTTGGTGCAGGAAATGTTCCAGCATATATTGAGAAAACGGCAGATATCAAACAGGCTGTTCACGATATTGTTCTCAGTCGAACATTCGATAATGGAATGATTTGTGCGTCAGAAGAATCGATCATTATTGATGCAGAAATATATGAAGATGTTTTAAAAGAATTCGAAAGTTATCATACTTTCATGTTAAATAAAAAACAAAAAGGGCAATTAGAAGACTATGCCTTTGGCGTTAAAGCACACTCTGAAAATTGTGCGGGTGCCAAATTAAATGCAGACATGGTTGGTATGCCAGCAACATGGATTGCAGAACAAGCTGGATTTAGCGTTCCAGAAGAAACCGGTTTGCTCTTAGTTGAACTAGATGAAATTGGAGATGTTGAACCATTAACGCGTGAAAAATTAGCGCCGATTTTACCGATTATTAAAGTTCACTCAACTGAAGAAGGAATCGACATGAGTCGCCAAGTTGTTGAATATGATGGCTTAGGTCACTCCGCAGCGATTCATACAGCGGATAAAGATATTGCGGATGAATTTGGTAAAGTGGTTAAAGTCATGCGTATTATTTGGAACTCACCAGCAACCTTTGGAGGAATCGGGGATGTATATAATGCATTCGAACCTTCATTGACATTAGGCTGTGGTTCATATGGTCGCAACTCTGTCGGCGAAAATGTGACCGCTAAACACTTACTAAACATTAAGAAAATCGGTAGAAGGAGAAATAATATGCAATGGTTTAAAGTGCCACGTAAGATTTACTTTGAACGCGATTCTATCCAATACTTACAAGAATCGTATGGTGTCGAAAAAGTAATGATCGTAACGGATAAAGAGATGGTTCGCCTCGGCTTTGTTAAGAAAATTACCGATCAATTACACTTACGTCCAAATCATGTGCAAATTGAAATATTCGATCAAGTCACACCAGATCCCGACATTGAAATCGTCCAACACGGTGCTGAAGTGATGCGGAATTTCGAACCAGATACGATTATCGCGCTCGGTGGTGGTTCGCCAATGGATGCTGCGAAAGTGATGTGGCTGTTCTATGAACGTCCAGAAGTTGACTTTAGAGATTTGGTTCAAAAATTCATGGACATTCGTAAACGTGCCTTCAAATTCCCTACGCTTGGAGAAAAAGCGAAATTCATTGCCATTCCAACGACGTCGGGTACAGGAGCCGAAGTAACACCATTTGCGGTTATCTCTGATAAGAAAAATAATATGAAATACCCACTCGCTGACTATGCTTTACTACCAAGTATTGCGATTATTGACCCAGCCTTTGTGATGGGCGTACCAAAACATATTGCCGCCGATACAGGAATGGACGTATTGACGCATGCGCTTGAAGCCTATGTATCTATTATGGCCAGCCCTTATACCGATGGATTGGCACTTGAAGCGATTCGCATGGTCTTTGAAAATCTGGAAGCTTCCGTCAATGATTTTGATGAAATTGCCCGTGAAAATATGCATCATGCATCAACGATTGCAGGTATGGCATTCGGTAATGCTTTCCTAGGAATTTCTCACTCAATGGCACACAAAATTGGTGGTCAATTCGGTACAGTTCACGGACGAACTAATGCGATTCTCTTACCATATGTTGTGCGCTACAATGGAACAAAACCAGCCAAAGTATCTAACTGGCCAAAATACAATTACTATGTAGCGGATGAACGTTATCAAAAAGTTGCTCAATTACTTGACTTACCAGCATCAACACCAGAAGAAGGGGTTGAATCCCTCGCGAAAGCCATCTATGAATTAGGTGAAAAAGTTGGTATTAAAATGAGCTTCAAAGATCAAGGTGTCGACAAAGAAGAATGGGATGCGAAAGCACGTGATCTGGCTTATCTAGCTTATGAAGATCAATGTACACCAGTCAACCCACGTCTGGCATTAGTATCGGATATGGAAGAAATCATCCGTGATGCATACTATGGATACAAAGAACAACCAGGACGTATTAAATATTAATATGGTTTGATATACAATCACTTCTATCAATAATATACATAAGGTACCTCAGCTCTGACTGTAATGACAGTCGGAGCTAGGGTTTTATTTTATCGCAAAAAAAATGCCAGCACGAAATGTGCTGGCTATTACATGACTTTATCTCCGTTTATAAATGCGGTCTTCGAAATAATAAATATTGCTGGAATTGCCGATGGGATCAAGATGACTCAATCGATTGTGACGAGCGACGAGCCAATTATAATTGGCTTTAAGCCGGACGCGGTCGTCGGTTCGCTGTAAGATTTGTTGGGCTAAATAGTCACTCGCTTCAACGACATCGAGGGGCGCCGTATAGTCACCATGTTGCGTCAATACGGTATCGACTTGTTCAATATATGGGTACAATTTTGGGATATTTTCGGCTAATTCTTCGACGGAAAGGCTTGATTGATTATTGAGAGAAATTGGATTGAAACAGGCGTCTCCCGTCATCAAAATGCGGTCGTCTGGTAAATGCACGGCCATAATACCTGGTGTATGGCCGGCGACTCCGATCAATTCGATGCGGTAATTGCCTAAGTCAAATGTATCCCCATCTTCAATCGAGGTAAAGCCACCGTCATAGTCTTTTAATAAGAGTGAATCATCAAAATCCCAACCTTGACGGAGGAAATATTTCTTTAAGAAACGTCTGCGAGCGACGCGCATACTCGAATGGGAAAAGAGTGTATGGTCTTTGGGATTCATATACAATGTTTTATCCGTAAATTGAATCACACCCCCGGCATGATCCGGATGGGCATGCGTCAATAAGACATCATAAGGTTTCGTACTGATGTCGTCGACAATTTGACGCAAGTCACCATAACCCCAACCCGTATCCAATAAAAAGCCACGCTCGTCTCCTTCAAGATAATAACAACACACATAAGGCGTGATGATGCGTGTGATATGTGGGGTGACCGTTTCGGATTGTAGAAAATTCATGGGCGCCTCCTAGACAAATAACATTAAAATTGGACTCGTAATGACAGATAACACAATCGATACGAAAGTAATCTTCGCTGCAAAGGGCACATTCAATCCATAATTCGCGACTAAAATCGGCGTTGGTGTACCCGCTGGCATGCCGGCCATTATGGTGACAACGCCAGTGAGAACAGGATCCATATTCAATCCTTTCATCACTGCTAACACGATTAAAGGAATAACCAATAAACGAATGACACAATAATACAACACACCGGGCTCAAATAATGAGCGGTAGTCAACTTTCGCAATCACGGAACCAATCACAATCATCGCCAGTGGTTGTACTGCACCGGCAATTGAAGTGACACCCCGGTCCACAAATCCCGGCAAAGGAATTTCCAAGAGACCGAAGATTAAACCAATAAATACCGCGATAATCGACGGGTTTTTAGCTAGTTTAATCAATGTTTCCTTAATACTGGTTGCTTTAGCCCGTTCGAAGATTTGTAATCCGACCGTCCAAGTAAAAATGCGGTGCGGGACGAGATAGACAGAACCGATGATTGCACCGGCATCGCCAAACATCGAAGTAACCAGCGGTAAGCCTGCGAAACCTGCATTGTTTACCAAAGTCGCATATTCAAGTACCGGGCGCTTATCAGCGGGGTACTTTTTATATAATAATGGTCCCACAATTGCTAAAATCGTATAGAGCACGGTTCCGGCAACCAAGGCCAGAAAGCTCAATGCGAGAAGTTCGATTGTAATTTTTTTGAATGAATTAAAAACCATCACAGGTAGAAAAATATTCAATAATAGACTCATAAAACTCGGCCTGGATTCGTCAGTAATAATGCCTGCATGATAACTGAAAATACCAATCCCTAAAAAGAGGACGAGAGTCAATTGAATATCTAACATTTGTAGAAAATTTGCTAATGCCAAAATGATACTCCTTACAATTATAATACAACGATTTTATCACAAAGAAAGTCAATTAGCCACGTGAGAATCGATTTGAGCATCTGACTGGAATCGCCCCATACTCTTTGATAAGATAAGGATGTAGTCAAAAGGAGGAATTGAAATGAAACAAATTCATATTGACGAATTGTACAGTTTAGTAGAGAACAAAGAGGACTTAAATGTGATTGATGTTCGCCCAGAAGAATTATACAAAGAAGGTCATGTTCCAGGGGCTGTTCATATGCCACTGTCAACATTAGAAGATAATCTTGATGAATTAGATAAATCAAAAACATATCACTTAATTTGCCATGATGGCAAAGGCTCTAAAAAAGCAACACAAATCTTATTAGATAATGGCTTTGATGCAGTGAATGTTGAACAAGGTACACCAGAATATCCTGGTCAACTTGAAAAATAATCGCTATCTAACCTAACCACCGCATGTAGTGTGCGTACTGATCCTCTAAAGTTGGACCAATAAATCCAACTTTAGGGGGGTTTTTGTGTGGCTAAATATAGTTTAGAGTTTAAAATGAAAGTAGTTGCAGAGTATCTTTCTGGGACAGTCGGAATCAAATCATTTACAAAAAATATAACTTAAAGAGTACTCAACAAATACGAACATGGGTGAATGCTTATCAAACTGTGGGAGTAAAAGGATTAAAAGGGGCTCGAAAAAACAGATCATACAGTGTAGAATTTAAGTTAAAGGCAATTACGATGTATGAAGCGAGCGAAAAATCCTATCAAACCGTGGCGAATGTGTTAGGTTTAAATAACCCAAGTCTCATCGCCAGGTGGCGTCAAGTTTATCATGAAAGAGGTATTGCTGGACTTTCGCGTCAACAAGGGAGGCCCTCCATGTCTAATAAAAAACAGTTAAAAAAAGAAAAACAAACCAATTCTCAATATCCGAAAATATCTGATTTAGAAGAAGCCAACAAGCGTATTGAATAGCTTGAGTATGAACTCAAGATGCAGGCTATTAAAAATGAATACTTGGAAATGCAAAGGAGTTTGCGGATACAGAAAGCAATGAAGACAAAGCAAGAATCATCCACAAACTCCGACACCAAGGAAGATATTCCTTAACTGAGATTCTTGCAGCGATTGGTTTTCTTAAATCGACTTATATGTATTGGCAGGCCCAATGGAAAAAACGGATCCTGACCAACCATTAAAAGATAAAATTTTGAGCATTCGTGAGCCCCATCCAAACTATGGCTATCGTCGAATTTATGCGACACTTGTCAAGGATGGTTGGGAAATCAATCGAAAAAAGTACAACGCTTGTGCTAAGTCCTCAAGATACAAGTGACCAACTTTGGTCGTAAATATCATAAATATAATAGCTACAAAAGGGAGATCGGGCGGATTGCACCTAACCGGATTGACCGTCGATTTGATACCTCTATTCCACATCAGAAGATTACCACTGATACGACTGAATTTAAATGCTATAAATAAGATTCGAAGGGTAAGCTTCAAGTTAAAAAATTATATTTAGATCCTTTTATGGATTTATATAATTTAGAAATTATTAGCTTTAAGATTTCACATCAACCAAACAAAACAACGATGCTTGAAGCATTAGAAGAAGCGATTGAGACTTCGCAATCCTGCCTTTATCGTCGTACATTTCATTCAGACTGAGGTTGGGCTTATCAAATGAAAGAGTACCAAGTGATGTTGAAGACACATGGCATCTTCCAAAGTATGTCAGAGAAGGGTAATTGTTACGACAATGCTCCGATTGAAAATGTCTTTAGTGTGATGAAGCAAGAAATGTATCATGGAAATATATACCGTAGTTACGCACAATTGGAAGAAGCAATTATTGAATATATTCGTTACTATAATGAAGACCGAATTAAAGAAAAGTTAAATTGGCTTAGTCCGATAGCTTACCGCAATAGGCAAGCTATCTAAGGATTTAATATTGGATAAATAAATAGAGATAAGCAAATATTTGTGCTTATCTCTCTGGTCCAACTATTTGGGGTCAC
>JBHWOV010000039.1:0-11827 GCA_043424535.1 Aerococcaceae bacterium | reverse complement strand
CAGTATTGCAGCACAAAGTGCAATTTCATATATTGAAGAATTAAAAGATGTTATAGAAGCATAGGCATAAACGCGTTATTTACTGTAATTAATTAAATAATAAATTCACATCTTAAAAATCGTTAAAGCATTAAAATATTTAAGAGCACTATTATTATATTTAAGATTATAAATTAATGTAAACCATTGAATTTGTGAGCGTTTTCACTTATAATAAAGTTGATAGAAATGCTAAAAAATTATATATGGAAGGTGATAAATATGAAGAATTCATTGAAATCATTATCGATTGTATCGTTAATGGGCGGTATTTTACTTCAAGCACCTGTTGTATTAGCTGCTAGTGTAGAGTCAGATGTAAATGAGCCAACTATCGAAGAGGTCGCTCCTGTCGAAAGTGGTTCGGTTGTAGAGTCGGTAGAATCCACTGAATCAGAAGTAGGTTCTGAATCAGTCGTGGACAAGGGTTCTGCTGTAGAATCCGCGGAGTCTGTAGATGAAGGTAGTGATGTTGTTGAGGAAGAAACTGAAGAAGCAGTCGACGACCAAAAGCGTGACTATCCACTAGAACTTGACGGTTTTGAGGATTATCAATACGCAATAGATATAGGTAAAGTTTCATTATCTTATAATACGGACTATAACGGAATGGATGTTCGCTATGATGAGGAGACAGACTCCTATACTGTCAGTTTACGACAAGATGGTATCAGCACTATTCAAAGAAAAGGGGATGCTGAACCTGAAGTGTTCGACCACGAAACAGCGCAATTTGGATACGACACATATATGGGGGCCGAAAGTGCCGCACTCGGTGAAATTCGAGTAAGTGGAGAAAACTTAAGCTTTGAAGTCTATGAGGAAAACGGTCGATTCTTCTATAATTTAGTTCCAGGTGAACCAGACGATGGTCGTTTAGACCTCCCATTCTTATACGACACAATCGAGGAGGCTGAGGAAGCTGCTAAGGAAATATTACCAGACTTCCCTACTCATAAAGGGTTTGTTATCACACAGTTCGAAAATGGACAGTATCAAATTCAATTAACACTTGAAGAGAATGTGGTTGAAGGCAATGATTCTGCGGATGAGGAGTTCGATTTAGACACCGGATTCGATACAAAAGAAGAAGCAATTGAGCAAGCTGAAGCTTTAATTGCGGATTCAGACCTTCACAATGGATATAATATCTCAAAAGGTGCGGATGATAAATACTACATTCAGTTAACAACTGACGGTTCTAAGACTGAGGGAGTGGAACGTGAAGAAATTAAACCAGAAACACCTAAAGAAGAAGACAATGTAGACCAAGACGCAACCGAAGAGTCATTCGATTTTGATAAAGGGTTTGATACAAAAGAAGAAGCCATCAAACAAGCTGAAGCTTTAATTAAGAATTCAGATATCAACAACGGATATAATGTCTCAATGGGTGCTGACGGTAAATACTACATTCAGTTAACAACTGACGGGTCTAAAACTGAAGGTGTAGAGCGCAAAGAAATTTCCCCTAATTTAAAAGAGGAGAAAACTGAGAATCCTAAAGAAGAAATAGTGAATATTGATAAAAAAGCTGATACGGAATCTAACAAATCAGAAACGCAGAAATTACCTGAAACAGGTGAAGCTGGATTGATGGTAACGGTTGTTGCAGGCCTTGCTTCATTATTAGGTGGTACGAGCTTATTAGCTAGCCGTAAACGTAAATAAGATCAAACGTCTTATCATTGTGATAAGGCGTTTTTAATTATTCATTTTATTTGATGAAATAATAAACAGCTAGTATAATAAGGGTGATAGGAGTGATATCAAAATGAAAAAAATTCTAAAAAGTTTTGTTGCTCTCAGTTTAATGGGTGCTGTTTTTACACCCAATGTTTTAGCGAATGAATCATCCGATAATAATACAAATTATTTCGGTTTAACGGCAGAAGATTCACGTACTGAATTACAAATGGCTGTTGACGAAGCAGTCGCAGCATTTCAAGAAGAATTTCCAGATGTTGGCATTGAAGAAATTGATGTTGAATTAGAAGATGGCCAATTCTATGAAATTGATATCGATGGAAAAACAGAAGATAAAGAATATCAAATTACATATCATGCCAAAGACAAAACAATCACTGAACGTGAAGAAGAAGATGATGATACAAATCAGTTAGATGACTTATTAGATTTAACAAAAGCTATCTCTATTGATGAAGCAACAGAAATTGCTAAAAACGAAGCACAATTAGAAACACCAACACATTGGACACTAGATTATGATACTGAACGTGGTGTAATGGTCTGGGAAGTTGAATTTGATGATGATCAAAACACCAATGAAGCTGAAGTAAAAATTGATGCTACTAATAGCGAAGTATTACATGTTGATACAGATGATTAATAAAATACAAAAACCGAGAACTTCATGTTCTCGGTTATTTTTTTAAGATATTATGCTACATCTTGATAAAGAGATGTATGTCTTCTACCGGCTAGGATCGGTGATAAAATACTTGTGATAACACAAGCTGTCAGTACTTGTGCAGTTGCTGCTACCATATCACTTTCTAATACCGGATACATGCTAGCGAGGATAGCAGGTGTTGAAACGGACAATCCTGCAACATTAAACATTGCCAAAGCAATGACACCGTCATTTTTCAATAACACCGTATCTGTAAAATAAAGGACTAAACAAGTAAGTAAAAAGAATAATGTCAGGACAATTCCGGACAAACCAGATTCTAATGCATCGAAGAGATTAGAAGATTGACCAATATTCCAACCTAATAAAGGTAAACTTGCAGCGACACCAGGAACAAACATTTCTTTGAAACCTTTGTCAATATTACCTAAGGCAACACCAATTGCTAATGGAATTAAAGTAGAAATAACAGGAGTCCAATCCATTTGACTGATACCACCTGAAAAATAAATTCCAAAAATTAACATCGGGACAAAAGGAATAGAGAAGAGTCCCGTAAATCCATATGCACCTTGATCATCTATGGTACCATAATCGGTTGCAATCGATAAATAAACGGCAGGATTAATACTGGAGACAACAACGACGAAAGCTAAGGCACTAATACCCCAAATACCTTCAAGGCCGATCAAATATAAGAAACCAAGCCCCAAAACGAGCGCCATGATAAATTTGACAATTAATAATACTCCTTGACGTTTAAGCATGCTGCCAACCGTTTTAAGATTAATCCCTGTTCCAGAGAATAAACATAGTGCTCCAACGATGAAATTTTGATAATCACCAGAGAAAACAGCCTCTGTAATTCCGCCGATTCGTGTCATATTTGGCCAAAAAGTATAACAAATCATAGAAACAATAAGAGGAACTAAAAATGTTCCTGCAGGTACTTTATTGATAAATTTAAGCATAATGACTCCTTATCTAAAATATAATCGGATATATTATAACCATTTAGAAACTTGCAATCAAATAATTTTATAATGCAATCATTCAAATGATAAACAGAATCATGGATTCTCATAGTCAATATGTTAAGATGGAACCAGAAAAATAAGGGAGTGAGTCAATGAACTGGTTAATCTTAGGACAAATATTTTTTATTAATTTATTATATATCACCTTAAATACGATACGGACAATCCTAGTACTAAGGGGTTACCGAAAATTAGCACCTTTTATTTCCATGATTGAAATAGTCATTTATACAGTCGGACTTTCGATGGTAATGCAATATTTATCCAATCCCGTCTATTTAATTGCTTATGCTCTAGGATATGGCATCGGTATATATATTGGAATGCTGATTGAAGATAAGCTCGCCTTGGGGTATTCGGTCGTACATATCATTACAAATTCGATGGATCATACATTAGCAGAGAATCTAAGAAAACTAGGTTATGGGGTAACCATTCAAACAGGCTATGGCCGTGATGGCGGTAGATTGGTTTTAATGGCCATGACACCAAGATCAGCGGAGCGAAGTCTCTATGAAGCTATTGATGAACTCAGTCCTCATGCCTTTTATTATTCTTCTGAAGCAAAATATATAAAAGGAGGCTTCTTATCTAAACGTATTAAAGAAACGCCTCAAACGGAACAAAGCATACTGGATGCATTGCAATTAGAAAATTCAGACTATATGACCAAAGATGATTATATTAGTGATTAACAAATAATAAATATGCTTGATATTCCATATGAATAAAGCTATATTATAAGCAGAATAAGAAAAGTGAGGAAATCGATGACTTATAAATGTTTAGTAGTAGATGTGGACGATACTTTAATTAATGACTCATATGCGATTCCTGAAAATACCAAACAAGCTTTAATTGATTTTCAGGCGAAAGGTTATCAACTAGTGCTAGCAAGTGGGCGTCCAATGGAGGGAATGCTTGATGAAGCACGAGAATTGCAATTAGATAAATTTGGTTCTTATATTATTTCTTTTAATGGTGCCACCATTACTAAAATGGATACCATGGAACGTTTATTTGAGAAGCATATAGAGATGGAAGATCAAAACGCATTATTAACTTTTTTCAAAGAAAATGAGTTAGCAACGTTAACATATCATGATGGAGCAGTGATTATTGACCAAGAAAATCCATTTACTCATATCGAGGCTGAATTAACAGGAATGCCGATGAAATATGATGCGACATTTTTTGAAAACTTAGATCAACCGATGTTGAAATTTATTGGAGTTGGGGATGAACGGATCGTTAAACATCTCGAAGCAGATTTGAATGGCTCCTTTGGTCAATCATGTAATGCGGTCACTTCGAAACCATTTTATTTAGAAATTTTCCATAAAGATGTTTCAAAAGGAAAAACGTTAGAACAACTAGCGGGCATTTTAAATATAAAAATGGAAGAAATCGTAGCTGTTGGAGATGGGAATAATGATATCTCTATGATCCAACAAGCAGGAGTTGGAGTTGCTGTTGAGAATGCAACGACAGAACTGAAAGCAGTTGCCGACGATATTACAGGTTCCAATAATGATGAGGGAATATTACAAGTTCTTGAAAAATACTTTAACACCTCAAATAATTGATTGCATCAATGATTATAATTGAGTATAATAAGCATGAAAAGGCTATATCATTCACATACAGAGACATGTTATCTGGTGAAAAACATGAACAATGATGCTCCCTTTACATTTTTAATTCGAAAGAATTACGTCAATCTACGTTACCGATAAATATGAGATATAATGAAGAATCGTTATAAGTAAGGTGGAACCGCGGATGACGCCCTTACATAACGGTTCTTTTTATTGTTAAGGAGAATAGAATGAAACAACTAACGAGTGCACAAATAAGACAAATGTTTTTGGATTATTTTGAAAAAAAAGGACATCAGGTGTTACCGAGCCAATCATTGATTCCAGTCAATGATCCGACATTGTTGTGGATTAATTCAGGTGTGGCCACACTAAAGAAATATTTTGATGGTTCTGAAGTTCCAGATAATCCACGAATTACAAATTCACAAAAAAGTATTCGGACGAATGATATTGAAAATGTCGGTGTTACAGCTCGTCATCATACTTTATTTGAGATGTTGGGAAATTTTTCAATTGGCGATTATCATAAAAAAGAGGCCATTGCATGGGCTTGGGAATTATTAACGAGTCCAGAATGGTATGATTTTGATCCAGAGTTATTATATGTCACTTATTATCCAGAAGACACTGAAACACGAGATTTATGGTTAGCGATTGATAATTTTAATCCTGATCATTTAATTCCGGAAGAAGGAAATTTCTGGGATATTGGGGCAGGCCCATGTGGACCGAACACAGAAATCTTTTATGATCGTGGCGAAAAATATAATAATTTAGCAGACGATGATCCAGAAAATTATCCTGGTGGTGAAAATGAACGCTGGTTAGAAATTTGGAATCTAGTCTTTTCAGAATTCAATCATATGCCGGATGATACTTATCAACCATTACCGAATAAAAATGTTGATACGGGGATGGGATTAGAACGAATCACTTCAGTTGTACAAGATACCCCAACAAATTTTGAAACGGATTTATTTATGCCAATCATTAAAGCGATTGAACCATTAACAGATAGAACAACTTACGAAAATGCTGATGAGAAAAAAGTCAGCTTTAAAGTGATTGCAGACCATCTACGTGCAGTGACCTTTGCGATTAGTGATGGAGCATTGCCATCGAATGAGGGACGTGGTTATATTTTACGTCGCTTAATTCGTCGTAGTATTATGCATGGACGTCGACTAGGAATTCAAGGTAAATTTTTAGAGCAACTTGTTCCCGTTATTGTGGATACGATGTCAGATTATTATTCAGAATTGCGTGAGAATCAATCATTTATCCAGAAGATTTTAAATCAAGAAGAAAATCGTTTCCATGAAACACTCGAAGCCGGTGAACAACAATTACTCGCTATCCTAGATGAATTAAAAGAATCTGGGGACAATGTTATTTCAGGCGCACAAGCATTCCAATTATATGATACTTTCGGTTTTCCATTAGAATTAACTCAAGAAGAAGCCCATGAATATGGATTTACGGTGGACGAAGCAAGTTTCCATGAGGAAATGCAAGCTCAAAAAGACCGTGCGCGTGCAGCACGTTCCAATGAAGAAAGTATGCAAGTCCAAACAGATGTGTTAAATAAAATTGACACACCATTTGAGTTTGTTGGCTATGATAGTTTATTTGCAGATGCAACGATTAAGCATATTTTAGTTGAAGATGAAGAAGTTGAACGCTTGGAAAAAGGGCAAACAGGTTGGGTAATTTTCAATCGTTCACCGTTTTATGCTGAAATGGGTGGACAAGTAGCAGATACTGGCTTTATTTATGATTATGGTGAGATTGTCGCGGAAGTTAAAGATGTACAGAAAGCGCCAAAAGGTCAATTTATGCATCAAATTACTGCTGACCAAATGCCATTGGTAGTGGATCAATCTTATTCATTATGGGTTGATTACATTAAGCGTTCTGACACAAGTAAAAATCATACCGCAACGCATTTGCTCCATAAAGGATTAAAAGAAATATTAGGAGACCATGTTCATCAAGCAGGTTCATATGTAGGGCCGGATCGCTTACGCTTTGACTTTTCTCACTTTGAAAAAGTGACTGACGATCAATTAGAAAGCATTGAAGCTTATGTTAATCAATGGATTCGCATGCAAGCAGATGTCATGATCACAGAGATGCCGATTGAAGAAGCAAAAGCTTTAGGAGCCGAAGCACTATTCGGAGAAAAATATGGTGACATCGTTCGTGTTGTCAATATTGGTAATGAGTCGATTGAATTATGTGGTGGAACACATGTTGAAAATAGTAATGATATTGCTACTTTTAAATTATTAAGTGAAGCAGGAATTGGTGCGGGAGTCCGACGAATAGAAGCGGTAACAGGAGAAGCAGCCATCAATTATTATCAGCATAAAGAAGATATTTTAGATAGTGTTCAAACGCAATTGAAAGCAACGCAAATCGAACAAATTATTCCGCGCTTGACGAATCTTCAACAAGAAGTAAAAGACTTACAAGAACAATTAGATAAATTATCACAGCAAGCATTAAAGCAAGATGCGAATCAATATTTTGAGCAAGTAGAAACAATCGAAGATCTAACGTATATCGCATTGTCATTAAAACAACAAGATGCAGAAGCGATTAGACAATTAGGTGATATGTGGCGTGATAGAGAAGCATCAAATATTTTTGTTGTGGCTAGTGATAATGAAGATAGTGCATCTATTATGGTCTTCTGCGATGATGAAGCCATTAACGAAGGTATTAAAGCAGGCGATTTAATCAAACCATTGGCGAAACATGTCGGTGGTGGCGGTGGAGGTCGACCAACAATGGCTCAAGCAGGTGGTAAAAACACCGCAGGTATATCTGACGCTTTGAACGCCATTCCAGACACCATTCAACAATTAAGAGCGAATTAATCTTAAGATAGTGGGATTGGTGAACATCATTTGATTATTGTGTTTACAATGTGTATAATTGAATGAGATTAATATTTTAAACAATTACAACATTCAATGAACAAAATGAGGAAATTACAAGAGAGGACCGATATCACTATGCAATCATTAGATGAAACAATTTTATTTCACGTTGATGATATAAATAGAAAATCTGTGCGTGAAACGTTAGAAATTGTCTACGATGCCCTCGAAGAAAAAGGATATAATCCGATCAATCAAATCGTAGGTTACTTATTATCAGGAGATCCAGCCTATATTCCTCGTCATAAAGATGCGCGAAATTTAATTCGCCGTTATGAACGTGATGAAATTATCGAAGATTTAGTTGAATACTATTTAACGATTAAATAATGGCAAATTATCAGCGAATTATGGGCCTCGATGTAGGTGGTAGAACCGTTGGCGTCTCTGTCAGTGATTTGATGGGATGGACCGCACAGCCTGTTGAAACAATTCGTATTAATGAGGACCAAGGGGACTTTGGACTAGATCGCTTGATGACCTTAATTAAGGAATACGACGTTTCTAAGATAGTCATAGGTTTACCGAAAAATATGAATAATACCATTGGACCGCGAGCAGAAGCATCATTGGCTTATGGTAAGAGACTGCAAAAGCAATTACCTGAGATAACGATTGTCTATCAAGATGAACGGTTATCAACCTCTCAAGCTGAAAAAATGCTCATCAGTGGCGATGTTTCGCGAACGAAGCGAAAGAAAGTCATTGATAAAGTAGCGGCAGTGATTATATTACAAAACTATTTAGATGCTCAATAATAACTAAATGATTTATAAAGGAGAAAAGTATGCCTGATACAAATAAGCATGAACATTCTGAAGATTCTTTTATTACCTTAGTCGATGAGCAAGGGAATGAAGCACTTCATCAAGTATTATTTACCTTTGACTCTGAAGACTTTGGAAAAAGTTATGTGGTTTTATTCCCAGTAAGTTCGGAAGACGAAGATGAGGATGAAAACATCGAACTTCAAGCTTTCTCTTATGAAGAGAGTGATGATGAGATGTCAGGTCAATTACATCCAATCGAGACTGAAGAAGAATGGGATATGGTAGAAGAGGTATTAAATACATTTATTGATGACAACGAATAATAACAATCACACTTCCAAATATTTGGAAGTGTGATTTTTGTCACGATCCTATGTCTAAATCGTCACGGATGTTTCTTAGAAACTTCATCTTAGAGATAATATTATCTCACAATTTTACGAGGAGACACTATGAATGATAACAAATGGCATAATTTAAGAGAATATGCAAAAAAAGAAGAGGCCAAAGATGCGACAGTACAAAGATGGACTAATCGAATTGTACGTTATATTTTGATTGGTTTGCTTATCTTGCTCTTAATATTTGGATTTGGGAGTTATTTTTATGTAAAAAATGCATTCGGGCCAGTCAATTCAGGACAGACGGAATCAATTGAAGTGACCATACCTGTTGGTAGCAATGCGTCTGACATTGCTACCATTTTAGCGGATGCGAACATTATTAATAACGAACAATTATTTGATTATTATTTGAAATTCAACAATAATGAAGAACTTCAAGCAGGACATTATGAGTTTAATCAATCTATGAATGCTGCAGAGGTATTAGAAACCTTACAAGCAGGGGGAGAACCTATTTTCATTGATGTCGATACGACATTAACAGTCATTGAAGGTATGCAAATCGAAGAAATTGCTAATATGGTTGACGAAAATACCGGTATTACTGCAGATGAATTTCTTGATACCGTCAATAATGAAGCATTTATTGGTGACTTAATGACACAATTCCCTTCATTACTTGATGGTTTTGATACAATTGATAATCTTAAATATCCATTAGAAGGTTATCTATATCCAGCTACCTATGATTATATGGCTGGAATGACAGCAGAAGAATTGATTACTGATATGGTTGCTGCAACAAATAATATTTATCAATCATTATTACCAGATTTAGAAAATACTTATTTGACTTTCCATCAAGTGTTAACAATGGCATCCATTGTTGAGCGAGAAGCAGTAACGGAAGAGGATCGAAGATTAGTCGCCGGCGTATTCTATAATCGTTTAAATGCAGAAATGCCATTGCAAAGTGATATAACTGTACTCTATGCTTTAAATGAACATAAAGAATTCGTTACTTACGATGATCTAGAAGTAGATTCTCCTTATAATACATATCAACACGCTGGACTACCACCTGGACCGATAAATAGTCCAAGTTTAATGTCTATTAATGCTGTTATTTATCCGGAATGGAATAATTATTATTATTTCGTTGCTGATTTAGATACAGGTGATGTTTACTATTCATCAACAATCGAAGAACATGATGCTTTAGTTGAAGAATATGTCAATGCCAGACAAGAATCGATTGAAAATATGTCTTCACAAGAAGATGTTAGCACTGATGAATCGGACTCTGAGAATAATTAAAAGAGACTTATTTATTCATTATTTTGAAAAGCAGGTGTGGAATGATGACAGAACCAATAGTTATTGGAGTAACAGGTGGATCAGGCAGTGGTAAAACAAGTGTCAGTGAACAGATACTTGAAAATTTTTCTGGATTATCAGTCATGCTATTACAACAAGATGCTTATTATAAAGATCAATCTTCGTTAACGTTCGAAGAACGATTATCAACAAATTATGATCATCCGTTGGCATTCGATAATGACTTATTAATTGAGCATTTAGAAGCATTGATTAATCGAGAATCAATTGAAGTTCCTCAATATGACTTTGCCCAACATACACGTTCATCTCAGACCATACATCAAGCGCCAAGAGATGTCATTATTCTTGAAGGAATATTAATTCTCGATGATCAACGTTTACGAAATTTGATGGATATTAAAGTGTATGTTGATACAGATGATGATATTCGTTTGGCCCGACGAATTCTTCGTGATATAAACGAAAGAGATCGTACCGTAGAGTCTGTGATTAAACAGTACACAGAAGTCGTGAAACCGATGCATCATCAATTTATCGAACCAACGAAACGCTATGCAGATATTATCGTACCTGAAGGTGGGTACAATCAAGTAGCAATTGATTTGTTAACGACAAAAATTGCTTCAATATTAAATAAATAAAATAGAAAATTAGGAGTTAGTAATTATGAACGATCAAAAAACATATCCTATGACAGCTCAAGGAAAAGCAAAATTAGAAGCTGAATTAGAAGATTTAAAAGTAAATAAAAGAAAAGAAATCATCGAACGGATAAAAGTTGCACGTAGTTTTGGGGATTTATCTGAAAACTCAGAATATGAGTCAGCTCGAGATGAGCAAGCAATGCTTGAAGGTCGTATTGCTACTTTAGAAAACCAAATTCGCTTTGCAGAAATTATCGATGATAAAAATGTTGCAAAAGATGAAGTGACATTAGGTCGTAAAGTAACATTTAAAGAATTACCAGATGGTGAAGAAGAAAGCTATGTTATTGTTGGTAGCGCTGAAGCCGATCCAATGGAATTTAAAATCTCAAATGATTCTCCAATCGCTAAAGCGATTCTTGGAAAAAAAGTGGGCGATAAAGTATCAATTGACTCACCAGGCGGATCATATGAAATAGAAATAATAAGTGTGGATAATAGTGATAACTAATTTTAAAGCCTCATTCTACAAATATTGTAGAATGAGGCTTTTTATGTTGAATTTAATAAGTATTAAAATACGGGACCTTTTTAATGATATTTATGATCATTGCATCTTAATTTGGATTAATCCCTAAGGTAATCCGACCAACTCGAGTAATTCTTGAAAGATTCCATGCAGGCTTCCATTGAACTTCAATATCTATTTCATCAATAAAAGAACACTCGCTT
>JBHWOV010000038.1:0-2868 GCA_043424535.1 Aerococcaceae bacterium | reverse complement strand
TTTAACTCTTTGATTATAAAGAAGCGATACTATACATTTACAATATATTTGATTTCAAATCATATCGTAATTAGCGATATTTAGCTTTTTGATCTAAGATTCTTTAATATTTTATATTTTAATCATGAACAAAAACTTTCGAAATACAGAAGTCAATAAAGCGTTCGTGATACAAAACAATATCGCAATGTTTATTAGTAAGGATCATGTATGTTATAATAAACTTTATTTGAGTGAATGGGCGTGGAGCCAATAAAATAGGTAGTGAGACACTGAGGAGGGTCTGGATGTATTATTTTGATAATGTAGCGTCGACGAAACCGGCGGCAGAAGTATTGGAAACGTATGTAAAAGTCAGCGAGGAGTTCTTTGCGAATCCTTCAAGTATTCACCGTTTCGGTGAACGGGCGCGACTCTTACTTGAACAAGCGCGACAACAAATCGCGCAATTATTAGATTTTGATGCACATGAAATTTATTTCACTTCCAGTGGAACCGAATCGAATAATTGGGTGCTAACAGGAATTGTTCAAGCACTCAGTGAAAGACATCCCGATAAAACACGCATCTTAATCTCAGCGATCGAACATCCGTCAATGATGCGTCAAATTGATCGCCTAAAAGGAAATGATTATCAAGTCGATTTAATTCCTGTCGATGAAAATGGGGTAATCGATATGGATGCTTTTAATGAATTAATAGACGATGATCTGTTACTCGTATCGACGATGGCGGTCAATAATGAGATTGGTGCCAAACAGCCTTTAATGGATATCGCGGTGGCACTCATGCATTATCCTAATATCACTTGGCATGTCGATGCGGTGCAGGCTGTAACGACTGAATTTTCTAGCTTGCATAATTCGCGCATTGATATGTTAACTTTATCGAGCCATAAATTTCATGCGGTTCGTGGGGCCGGTATTTTAGCAAAACGTCAACGCGTCGCAAGTTATCCCTTATTATATGGTGGCGGGCAAGAAATGGGACAGCGCAGTAGTACAGAAAATCTGGCTGCGATTGTGGCGATGAGTAAAGCACTACGAATGATGGCTGAAGATCAAGATGCAATCAAAGAACGTCTGAGTGACTATCATGCACACCTTCGCCAAGCATTTCAATCTGCAGGCTGGCGCATTCATACACCTGAAGCGCAGGCATCGCCACACATTCTCTGTGTCAGTTATCAAGGCACTCCAGGAGAAGTGTTAGTGCATGCCTTTGCGGAACATGATATTTATGTATCGACGACCAGTGCCTGTTCGAGTCGCCGTCATTCACCCCATGCAACATTACGAGCGATGGGTGTTGCGGAATCTATTTCAGATTCAGCGATCCGTATTAGCATGAGTGCGTTGACGACGCGTGAAGAAGTCGATTATTTAATCGGCTGGATTAAACAAATTACAGAACAATTTTAGAGGTGACCGATGAAACAAATTATTATACATTATGGTGAATTGTCTACTAAAGGCAAAAACCGTAAGATGTTCCAACGTAAATTAGCCGACCAAATTCGCCATTTAACGAAACATTTAGAACATGTAAAAGTCCAACCCGAATTTGATTATATGTATGTCAAATGGGAAGAGACACCCTATGAAGATATTATCGAGATTTTGAAAAATGTGCCAGGAATTTCACGCTTCGAACCAGTTTATCAAGTTGAAAAAGATATGAAAGCAATCGAAGAACAAGCGATCGCTTTATTTGATAGCTTGACGCTTGAAGAAGGGGACACATTCAAAATTGTCGCCAAACGCCAAGACAAAGATTTCCCTCTCGATAGCTATGGTATTCAACGGGAAATTGGCTCGGTAATTGGTGAACGTTATCCAGAATTAACGGTGAAAATGAAAGAACCGACGCATAAATTAACCATCAGCATTCACAAAGACCGTGAAGCGTATTTATCATTACGTAGTTATCAAGGAATCGGTGGGATGCCTTATGGTTCGTCTGGTAAGGGAATGTTGATGTTATCGGGTGGTTTTGATTCACCGATTGCTGGCTATTTAATGATGAAACGTGGTTTAGAAATTGAAGCTGTGCATTTTTCTAGTCCTCCATATACGAGTCCACAAGCTTTGGAAAAAACGAAAAAGTTAACATCTGTTTTAGCAGAATACGGCATGCCGATGAAATTCCACAATGTGCCTTTTGCTAAAATTCAAGAAGCAATTCGTGATCATATTCCGGACCAAGCGTCGATGACCGTGATGCGTCGCTTTATGTTGCGCATTATGGACCAGTTGCTGGTTGCGAATAAGGCACAAGCGATTGTCAATGGCGAGTCATTAGGACAAGTAGCGTCACAGACGATTGACTCGATGGTGGTCATCAATGAGGTGACGACAACACCGATTTTACGTCCACTCATTGCGATGGATAAGACGGATATTATCGCATTGGCAGAAGAAATCGGAACTTACGATATTAGTGTGGAGCCTTATGATGATTGTTGTACGGTTTTCGCACCGGTTGCGCCGCATACGAAGCCGAAATTGGATAGCATTGAAGCGATGGAAGAGCGTCTCGATATTGATGGCTTGATTAAAGATGCGATTGAAAATACAACGGTTGAAGTCATCGACTCCGACTATATCGCCAAACAACAAGCAGAGTTTACTGATTTATTATAAAAAAAGAGCGCCCAGCGCTCTTTTTTATTTAGGGTTATTTCTGTATTACACATGTTTCGTTCATATTATCATCGGGCAATTCTATTTAATAATAATTTGTGAACTTATTATAATGAACAAATAAAACCGGTTTGTATAAGAGGTAACTTAAATTTCGAAACTTTTTAAATTTATTATTTAAAAAGTAAACCAATACAAATTGTATTATTTGATATATTTCAGACCT
>JBHWOV010000037.1:0-7780 GCA_043424535.1 Aerococcaceae bacterium | reverse complement strand
CCTGTGTCTAAAAAATGGACTACTAGCCATTACTTTGCCGTTGGAAGAGCGACAAGCTTTATATGCTTTACCTGCTGATGAAAAAATAACAGTCGATCTTCAAAATCAAGAAGTCATTACTTTAAATAAAAAATATTCATTTAAAATTGATGATGAATGGCGTCATAAATTACTGAACGGAATTGATGACATCACCGAGACGCTTGAGTATCGTGATGAAATAACAGATTATGAATTAAAGTGGGACGCTTTTTATGCATAATTTTTTGCATATGTAAATGAATGTCAATCATAGATAACAAGAGTTGTTTGTTTTTCACAAGGAGATAACCTTGAAAAACAAACAACTTTTTTAAAAACACGAATGATATTTGTTTTATGATGCGAAACTTCTAATTTCAGATGACCATATTACCGTAATGGGCTATAATAAATGAGAAATAGGTTTTAAAAATGAAAGTTTCTTAATCAAAAGGGGATTTATTATAAGGAGGATTTATGAGCAATTTTTTAGTATTACAGTCAGATTTTGGGTTAGATGATGGGGCAGTTGCAGCAATGCGGGGAGTTGCTTATACAGTAAATCCCGAGTTAGTGATTTCTGATTTAACACATGGCATTGCACCATATCATATTTTTGAAGGAAGTTATCGTCTCTTGCAAACAGTGCAATATTGGCCTAAAGGAACCGTATTTGTCTCTGTTGTAGACCCTGGAGTAGGTTCTGAGCGTCAATCCATTGTCGCTAAATTAAGTACGGGACAATATATTGTCACACCTGATAATGGAACATTAACGCATGTGGAGAAATTTTTAGGCATTGAAGAAGTTCGGATTATTAATGAAATTAAAAACCGACTCCCTCACTCAGAAGAAAGTCACACATTCCATGGGCGAGATGTTTATGTATATAATGCGGCTAAAATCGCAACCGACGAAAATTATTTTTATGAATTAGAAGAAACAATTTCTAAAGATAGTTTAGAATTTATTGAATTGGATGAACCATTTGTTGATGAAAATGGGGCAGTTCGTGGTGTGATTGATATTTTAGATATTCGCTTTGGTTCTTTATGGACCAATATTCCCTCTAGTTTACTGAGAGAAGCAGGCATTGAACCGAATGATACTGTTGAAATTATCATTCGCAAAGATGGTGTTAAACAATATCACAATCAAATTCTTTTTGGCACAAGTTTCGCTGATGTTCCAAGAGGCGAAGTCATTGGCTATGTTAATTCATTGATTAATTTTGCTGTAGCCATTAATCAAAATAATTTCTCGAAAGTATATGGTATAGGAACAGGCCGTGCATGGACTATCGAAGTGAGAAAGAAATAGGAGCATGAAAGATGGAAAATAATAAATCAACTTTAACAAATATTGTCGCAGTAGGTATTGGTGCAGCCGTCTTCTTTATTTTAGGACGTTTTCTATCAATTCCTACTGGTATACCGAATACGAGCTTTGAAACAACGTATCCTTTCTTAGCATTAATTGGTGTTATTTATGGTCCGGTAGTGGCGGGGCTTGTCGGGTTTTTGGGCCATGCGATTAAGGACTTACTGACTTATGGATTATGGTGGAGTTGGGTCATTGCTTCAGGTGTTACTGGTTTAGGTTATGGCTTTATCGGTCGTCGTTTAAAAGTTGAAACCGGAGTGTTTGATGGTAAAGCCATTGTAAAGTTTATTGTTGGAGAAACAATTGTGAATTTAATCTGTTGGGCATTGATTGCTCCTGGATTGGATATTTTAATTTATTCTGAGCCAGCAAATAAAGTATTCTTACAAGGACTTGTTTCAGCTGGATTAAATTCGATCGCTGTTGCAGTGCTAGGAACAATTTTAATCAAAGCTTATGCCGCGACGCAAACACAATCAGGTAGTTTAACGAGAGAAGATTAGAAAATGAAAACTGCAAAGATTGAATTCGAACATTTTACTTTTCGATATGATAGTCAGGCAGAACCAAATTTAATAGATATATCCTTTCAAATTGATGAAGGAGAAACCGTATTGATTGTCGGACCGAGTGGTTCGGGTAAATCAACCATCGGTAAAGCAATCAATGGTCAAATTCCTCATCGATTTCCCGGACAATACATTGGCAATGTACGCGTCGATGGCCAATTGGTTAAAGAAAGTGATATTTCCAAACTTTCTTTAGTTGTCGGAACCGTTTTGCAAGATTCGGACGGTCAATTTGTTGGCATGACCGTCGCCGAAGATGTCGCTTTTGCCTTAGAAAATGATGCGGTATCTCAAGATGAAATGCATCGACGTGTAGCTGAATGGTCAAAAATACTTGATTTGGATTTACTTTTAAATAATCGGCCACAAGATATTTCTGGAGGACAGAAGCAGCGTGTTTCAATTTGTGGTGTGATGATTAATGAAGTCCCAATATTAATCTTTGATGAACCCTTAGCAAATTTAGATCCTAAAACAGGTCAAGAGATGATTTTGTTAATCAATCAACTGAGCCAACAATTAGGCCTCACGACCATTATTATTGAACATCGATTGGAAGAATGTTTATTGGCAGATATTGACCGTGTTTTAGTGATTTCTGAAGGAAAATTAAAAGCCAATCTATTGGTTGATGCTTTATTGCGTTCGACAATATTAGAAGAAACGGGCTTAAGATTGCCATTATATTTAGATGCTTTGAAAAAAGTGAATTTCCCATTAGAAAACATTCTGCATTTAGATGCCTATGAAAAAACAAAATTACCAACTGAGGCGCTTCAAGCAGTGGATCAATGGGCACAAGGCTTAACTTTGGATGTTCCGGGGCCAGAAAATGCACTCATCTGTGAAGTAGAAAATGTGTCTTTTAAATATATTCGTCAACAAACGCCATCACTTCGGGATATCAATTTTTCCATTCGCAAAGGAGAAATGATTTCGATTGTGGGAACAAATGGTGCAGGAAAATCAACGATGGCGAAATTATTATGTGGATTTGAACGCCCGCAAACGGGGCATATTAAAATGAATGGCCAAAATATTGCTCCTTTATCAATTAAAGAGATTGCTGATATCGCTGGCTATGTGATGCAAAATCCTAATGCGATGATTTCGAAAAATACTGTCTATGAAGAAGTGGCACTTGGATTAGTGAATCGCAATATTGCTGATGACAGCATTCAACTGAAAGTTTCAGAGACATTAAAAATTTGTGGCCTATATGGCTTTCGCAATTGGCCAATCGCTGCTTTAAGTTATGGTCAGAAAAGACGGGTCACCATCGCCTCGGTGTTAGTATTAGATCCTGAAATATTGATACTTGATGAACCTACCGCTGGTCAAGATTACCGCCATTATACTGAAATGATGGACTTTTTGCGTCACCTCAATGAACAGTATCAAACAACCATTTTAATGATTACGCATGATATGCATTTAATGCAAGAATATACGGATAGAGTGCTCGTCTTTGATGCTGGATGTTTAGTTGCTGATACGAAGCCACGAGATTTATTTAATGATCAGACTATTTTAGCACGTGCTAATTTAGTTCCGACAAGTCTCTACCAGTTAGGAGAAGCATTGCCTAATACTGAGGCAGATGATTTTCTTGAGCGGTTCATTGCTTTTGAGAGGGGGAATATCATTGAATAATCACTCCTATTTGGGATATGAACCCGGCAATACATTTATTCACCAATTAAGTGGTACAACAAAGCTTATTTGTTTTTTAGCATTGTCACTGATTGCGATGGCAACATTTGATACTCGATATTTGGTGGCGATTGGTGTTTTTAGTGTGATTCTTTTTATTATGGCCGATCTCAATTGGGAATCGATTAAATTTCCGATGCTATTAGTGTTTTGGTTTTCGGTCATTAATTTAATTATGATTTATATTTTCGCTCCAGAGCAAGGGGTGGAAATATACGGAACGCGCCATGTTATTTGGGAAGGAATTGGAAGATATTCCTTAACTTGGGAACAATTATTGTATGAATTTAATGTAGCAGCTAAATATTTCACAACGATACCTTTAGCATTTATATTTATTATGACGACCCATTCAAGTGAATTTGCTTCCAGTTTGAATCGGATAAAGATCCCTTACCGATTTGCTTATGCCGTTTCATTAACATTGCGTTATATCCCTGACATTCAGGCAGAATATTTTACGGTACAACAAGCGCAACAAGCACGAGGAATTGAAATGTCGAGTAAAGCCAGCACGATGACCCGATTAAAGCATTCCGCAAATATCGCAATCCCACTGATATTTTCTAGTTTGGAACGTATTGAAGTCATCTCCCAAGCGATGGAATTGCGTCGATTCGGGAAAAAAGATCATCGCACATGGTATAGTTATCGTCCATTTCAAAGAACAGATTTCATCGCCTTACTTGTTGTGGGTGTGATTTTAATCATTGGAATCGCACTGTTCTTTGTTAATGATGGGCGCTTTTGGAATCCATTTGTATAATTAATGAAAGACATCGATTTGATGTCTTTTTTTGTGCGAAAAAAATCCCTGTCCGTAAGGACAGGGGAATGTCTATATTTATAATCAGTTCGCTTATTTATATCTTTCTTCAAGATTTGTCATCCACCAACCGACAGCTGTTCCAAGTATCAAAGTGACAACGCATAGTAAGTATTGTACTAAACCAAAGCCGGCATAAGCATCACCAGTAGGTACAATCATCAATGTTGAGGCAATGACAATACCAAAGATAAAGTGGAAAAATGGACTATAATAACGTTCGAATATTTTCTCAAAGAATTTTGCGAGTCCAAAGATTGTGAGAACTCCACCAATCGCGATCGGTATAATGATAGATAAATCGAGTGTTTTAAATCCATCTGACATTTGTTCATATAATCCCATATATAAAATGAAATTAGAAGGACTTAATCCGGGAACCAAAATACCTAAAGCAATTAAAAATCCACAAATCATCCAAGTAAAGAAATTAGCATCAACTGAACCTGAAAAGAGTGTGGCACCAAATCTTAAAAATAGAAAACCTAATATAAAGGTAACTACGGCAATAAGAACATCTCTCTTAGTGCGTCCTTCTTTACCGGCTTGTTGCCATAGAGATGGAAGTGTACCTACAATGGCACCGACGAAAAACCAAAGTACAATCGTAGCATAATTACTAAGGAAATAGCTGACACCCCATGAGAAGATGACGAGACCTGTGATTCCACCTAATCCAACAGGTAGAAAGAATCTGACATTGTCAATAAAATTGTGAGTGATATTTGCTAAAAAATGAATGATCGGTTCATATAAATTAAAAACGGCAGCTAATGCTCCACCACTAATACCGGGTACGATAAAGCCAGAACCAATAAAAATACCTTTAAAAAATCTTAAAAACCAACTTTCGTGTTCATGTTGGTCATTAATAGAATGATGTTTTGTCATGATGTCCTCCTGAATTGTAATAAAAGACAATCCCTCCACTTTATGATAATCTATTAATAATAAAGAGGAGGATATTGTATGAAATCAATACTATTTTTTAGTGATAAATGTCCGGATACGCCAGCATTTGTTGCTACGTTAGAGAAACTTGACATTGACTATCAAGATATCAATATAACAGATTCGATAGCAAATTTAAAGCAATTTCTATCTTTAAGAGATAAAAGCGATGCTTTTGATCGTGTCAAAGCGAATGGAAATGTAGGCGTACCGTCATTATTAACCGATGATGGAAAAGTCTATTTGTCAATTGAATCATTGGAGGAGCTTAAATGATTCATTATTTATTTTCATTGATATTAGTTTTTAGTTTTTCATTCGGTTTTTCTGTGATTGAATCACAGTCCATTATTGCTCAAGAAGAGAGCGACGTTCAAGAAGAAAATCAAGCCAATCAAGATTTTTCTACCCTACATGATGAAACGATACTAGCGACAGCTGCTACAGAGGGTACTGTATCTGCAGATATAAACTTAGATAAGTTAGCTTATGATGAACTCATAGAATACAATGAAGGAAATCAAAAGATGTGGTCGCTTCTCTATGATGATGAAACGACAGAAATTATATTATATTTTATCGATGATAGTTTGACTTATTTAGGATGGACGAATTATGAACCAAAATCTAATCCTATAGGCGAAGGTTATATTAGTGATACAAATGAATTAAAAGCAACCATCAAAAAAATAGAAAATGATAATCATCAACAACTTGAAATTGATGCGGGCGATAAAAAAGAGCATTTTGATTACCATACTGAGTTAATCAATAGTCAACGTCATGCTTTTGAATTGTTGATTGAAGCAGCAGATTTAGAAATTGATATAGCGATTGATTCATCTGAAACACCCGTTGAAAATTTAACGGAGTCTAGAGAAGAATCAATGGAAGAGTCAATTGAAGAAGCGTCTTTAAATTATAAGGAATTAGTTGAAAATCCGGCTTGGCTAGTAGAAGAAACCAATCAAGCTCCATCGATATTGATAGAAGCGTATGAACGCATAAAATCTGGTGACGAAAGTAAACTCGAAGAACCTGACGAGAGTGATACTAATCGAGATATCTATTTAGGAAATAATGAAGATTTATTTGTTAAATTAGAAATCACAAAAAACGAGCCATTTTTAGTCACGCTCAATCACTATACTCCAGATATTTATCAATCTTTTCCGGCAGACTTTGATGTGAATAAAACATATACCGCTGAAGAATTAGTGAATGTATTAGGACCGGTAACCATTAAACAATTTGATCTAGAGCATTCAACCGAAAGGTTGGCGTGGATCCGCTTAGCCAATGATGAGATGCCTAGTGTTCTGAATGCCTATCCAGATTTAGAATCAGATGGAAAATACATTATTGAATTTAGTGAAATAGAGGAATAATTTATGTGTGAACAAGAATATAAAAAATTAATGGACATTGCACGTAAAAATCTTGAAAATGCTTATGCTCCTTATTCTAATTTTCCCGTTGGCGCAGCTTTATTGTTGAAAGACAACACGATTATTGCTGGTGTCAATGTGGAAAATGTTTCATTTGGGGCGACCAATTGCGCCGAAAGAACCGCCATATTTTCGGCGATTGCCCAAGGTTATTCGAAAGAAGATTTCAAAGCATTAGCTGTAGCAGGGCAGACCGAGGACTATTTGCCACCATGCAGTATCTGCCGTCAAGTATTAGTTGAATTTTGTGATGACAAATTTCCTGTCTATTTGACCCGGAAAGACCAAGAAATTAAAATGATGACAGTTGGAGAATTAGTACCCATGGCATTTGAGAGCATGGATATTTAAGCGGATTAATTGAAAAAATCATATAAATTTGTTAGTTTAACAATAGAAAGAAAAGGAGTGAAGCATATGGCACAAAGATTATTACATGCATGCTATCGGGTGAAAGATTTAGACGCATCACTAAAATTTTATACGGAAGTATTTGATTTTGAAATTAGTCGTAAACGTGAATTCCCGGATGATGGATTCGATCTCGTATACTTATTATTGCCAGGAGATAATTTTGAATTAGAATTAACTTATAATTATGGTGAAGGTCCATATGAAATTGGTAATGGATTTAGCCATTTAGCAATTTCTGTGGATGATCTTGAAGATTATCATCAAAAATGTGTGGATTCAGGCTATGAAACAACAGATTTAAAAGGTTTACCAGGTCATGATCCAAGTTACTTCTTCGTCACAGATCCTGATGGATACCGCCTAGAAGTTATGCGCGATAAATTCGCATCATAATATGAAAACAGAGCCAGTGAAACAGTCACTGGCTTTACTTTTGCGTTTTTTTATGGTAAATA